>NZ_PDYL01000001.1:0-272282 GCF_002743035.1 Sporosarcina sp. P12(2017) | reverse complement strand
TCAGGAGTCGGCCTTTCTCCGTTCCGGTACACTCTGATACTCTAAAAAATATTTACTGATAAGAACAGAAAAAAGCGTAAAGGACTCATTCCCCTTACGTTTTTTCTGTTCTGTCCCAACCTCTTTTGTGAATTTCATTGTTTCATTTTCATTAGCATATTGAATCATTGGATTTCGGTACCGTAAGTCCAAACAAAGGCCGGAGATATAAGGCCAAGAACGTTCCAGCAAGTGCGAGAATTCCCCAAATATATCCGTGTAAACTAAATGATGCAATGCCGCCGAAGTAGGCACCGATATTACAGCCAAATGCAAGACGTGCGCCATAGCCCATCATCAAACCACCTATGACAGAAGCTGCGAAATTACCAACAGTCACTCGTGTAAATTTGAATAAACCGCCAGCTGCTGAAGCGACGAATGCTCCGATTATAACCCCAAGGTTCAATACCGTAGTGGAATCAGTGAAAATGGATGCTTCTAGCGCGGATGCGTTGGCCCCTTGCCAATACCCCCAACTCGCTACATCAAAGCCCATTACAGAAGCTATTTTGGAACCCCATAACGCGAAAGCAGAAGTAATGCCCCAAGGCGTACCACGCGTAAGTAATGTTAATGCGTTCAACACTGCTAATACAATTGCAGCTGCAAACAAAGGCCAAGATCCACGGAAAATTCGTTTCCATCCTCTCTCAGTAGGAAGTGCCGCCATTTTCGGCGCTTTTTTCTTTTTCTCGATAATTAACGTAATCCAGGCAATGAATCCAAATAGCGCAATTGATACAAGCCAAGCGCCACCATAGCCTAAACCAGTAGAAGTAGCCAATGAAATTGGAGCAAATGCGGGCATTTCTTCCGTCCAGAATGGTAAGTGGTACGCGCCAACTGTAGCGCCGACAATGAAGAATGCTAGAGTTACGAACATAACAGTACGTCCGCCACCTATAGCATACAGAGTACCGGAAGCACAGCCACCGCCGAGCTGCATGCCGATTCCAAAGACAAAGGCACCTACGATGAGGCTAACACCTACAGGCGAAACATAGCCGGCTACCGGGCCGCCAAAAAATGTAGTGCCATAAGCTAAAATGGGAGCGAATAACGTCACCGCTATTGCCAACATAAGCATATGCGATCGCATCGCTTGGCCGTTTCCGACTGACGCCATGCGCCGGAATGCGGATGTAAAGCCAAAGCGCGCATGGAAGAGAGTGAAGCCAAGTAATAACCCAATGCCGAGAAGCATCGATTGAGAAATATGCTGAGTGGCTAGTAAATAAGCGAATAACACTACTGCCACAAGTACGCCACCCGCAATCAATAGTTTTTGCGGAGAATTTAATAAAAGATCTTCTCGTTCAACCGGTCCTTTTACGTCATTTACCGGTTGTACTCTTATCGTAGTCATTGCATAACACCCTTTTCCTATTAATTTACTAGGTATACTAATTCATATTAGTATTATATGTTTTTAAAGTCAACTTGTTGAGCTTATAGCGATTTTTACATAGATTTGCAGTAAACCACATAAAAAAACCTCAACCCTTTTGTAAGGATTGAGGATTCTTCATTTATTTGATTCCTTCCACATCTTCCCGTGGAGTCGCACGGTACACAATAAACGACAGCACAACCGCCACAAGCGACATGGCAAACGCGATAAAGTACACAAGCTCCACACCTGCAACGAGAGCCAAATCAGCAGTAAGCGCGTCTTCAGGCGTCGTAGACTTCTTTAGGAAGTGCAATTGTCTCGCGTTCATTATACTAATAAATACCGACACGCCGATAGCTCCAGCAACAGGTTGTAGCGTCGACATCACTGCCGTGCCATGCGGGTATAACCGCTTAGGTAATTGATTCAGTCCATTCGTCTCGGCTGGCATCATAATCGCAGAGACACTGAGCATAAGCAAAATATAACTCGTGACAACAACCCAAATCGGTGTATCGAGCGTCAATCGACTCATCATGAACATCGTTCCACTAAGAACGATTGTGGCTGGAATCATCAGTACACGTGGACCAAATTTATCGAATAATGACCCCATGAATGGAGACATAATACCATTCAAGATACTGCCTGGCAGTAGGATTAAACCTGCTGTCGCTGCGCTAAGTGCCAGTGGTCCTTGCATATAGATAGGCAAGATGATTTCAGAAGCGAACATCGCCATAATAATGATCAGGAACAGGAAGACCGCGTGTGTGAACATTGGGTAACGGAACACGCGCATATCCATGACCGGCTCCTTCAACTTTAGTTGCCTTATAGCAAAGAGCGCAATTCCGATTACACCGACACCAATCAACAGCAAGACGCGAGGATTCGCAAATCCATCTGCACTTTCACCGACTGAACTGAATCCATAAACGAGTGATCCGAAACCAATTGATGAATAGACCAATGAAATATAATCAATTTTAGGTTTTGTAACTTCCGTAATATTGATCAAGTATTTATAACCGAATCCGATAGAAAATAATGCGAATGGAATGACGAGGATAAATAAATAACGCCACCCAAGATATTCCACGATCACACCTGATAACGTGGGACCAATCGCTGGTGCGAACATAATGACGAGTCCGATGATGCCCATAACCTTACCGCGTCTATGCGGTGGATAAATGAGTAAGAATACGTTGAAGATGATCGGCATCAGTAACCCTGTTCCAACAGCCTGTATTAGTCGACCCGTTAATAGAATAGGAAACGTCGGAGCACTCGCAGCTACGATCGTTCCAATCGTGAATACGGTCATCGTACCGAGGAATAATTGCCTCGTCGTGAACCATTGTAAAAGTAAAGCCGAGATTGGGATGACGACTGCCATGACAAGCATGAAGCCTGTTGCCATCCATTGCACCGTCGGTAACGTGATGGAAAACTGATCCATCAGTGTGATCAGTGCGATGTTCAATAGTGTTTCATTCAAAATGGCGAAAAATGCACCGATGATGAGAGCCAACATAATGGGCATTACTTTACTATTTGGGTTATCCGCCAAGTATTCATATTTCTGTTCTTCCATCTCAAAACCTCTTTCGTTGATCACGTGTATTCGGCAATATAATTACCGTACATTTACTCTAATCATGCTTTTTTATAGGCGACGTGTCAATCTTTCGAGATCCAAAATGACAATCTTTTTTTAACGTTATAGTTTCTCGTTTACGCAGGCGGTCTAGCCTAAATTTTCCCCTTGGCTAAAATCCAATACAGGTGACTGAGGCACGCGTCTTTGCGTAGCTTGTACAGGAACTGCCGGTTGTTCATTCAAATAGTTTTCAAAGTTCGTCGGGTTGAATAACGTCGAAGGGCGTAAGTATGCTCGGTATTCGGGATTGTTATTCCACTGTGACACTTTGAGATCAATAACCTGTACGAAATCCTGTTGTGTATAGCCCTCTTTCACTCTTGCGTTAATAAATTTCTTAGTAGCTGCAGATGCAGCTTTAAATTGCTTACCGGTTTTCTCATTCAAATAAGCAATGACGAAATGCGTAACGTCGAGAGGCTTCTCGACAAGCTCTTTATTCTTTATTTTTCTAAGTTCTTTAAGTTCTTTGGTTATAGGCCGTACCACATTGGTACAGTCCTTCGTTTCACTTTGGTACGACACAGCGTTTCGAAGTGAAACGTCCGTTGTATCAGATTGAAACGTCGCATGATCTATTTCCAGTTCACTATTTGCCGGCACCACTTCTTCAACCGACGTATCATTTTGAATAGAAAAAGCGGGTAGTTTGGAGTAATCAATCCGATACCATTTCGTCTTATCGATTTTCATCTTATTGTATTCTGAAGTCGAAATGAGGTAGCCTTGTTTTTCCAAATTATAGATCGTGCGTTTGATCGTCATACGTGACAAGAATGAAAATTCCTCTAGCCATTGATCATACGTTTTATACACCCACAGATGACCGTCGCGCTTATTTTGGGAAATGAGTGAACGGAAATGCAGTTGTTGCAGAAATAATGCCTCATTTAATCCGACTAAATGTACAAGTGACGGTAGTAATTGTAATGGCTGTTCATTGATTAATAACTTCATACTGAATTCCTCCTAGAATGTATGTAAGTGATAGCAATCCACCACTTCACTTACTATATAGAAGGCTTTTTGCATAAGGATACTAGTTTTGAAACTATTTTTTCAAGTTAAAAATGCACACGACAAAAGAGCGGATGCGCTAGGCCTCCACTCTTCGGTATTAGTCGTTAATTGATGTTCAATACTTCTTCACTCGCTGGTTGTAGCAGATGTATCGCATTCGACTCGCATACTTCATAATTTACGAGATACATCTTTTCCCCAAAGTTCTGTCGCTTTGAACGAATGTAGCCGGATTTCTCCAGTTTTCGTATCGCGCGGATAATCGTAGCCATTGACCAGAAACTCATCCCGGCATACCACTCCTTATACGACCGGCTCACCCATTGTGTTCCTTCTTCCGTATCAGTCGGACCGAAAGACAGCTCATGGATTTGTTGCAGGAACATCGATTCATTGAGTCCGATCTTCGCTGCTGTGTGTGGATGAAATTGCAGAAATTCTTCATGGTTCATTTGCATTATGGTTTCCCCCTACTAACTTGTTGTAAGCGACAGCTATTTGCCTCTTCACTAGCTATATAGAGAGCTTTTTGAATAAGGATACACCTTTTTAAAATTTTTTAAAGATACGCACTAAAAGAAGCTAGTTCAGAATGAAAATGTCGTTTGTTAAAAATGTAACGAACATTTAAACTCTAATCACTAGCTTCTTTTAGTTTATACATCGGGAAAAGATCAGTAGATGTGTTGTAATTTACGCAATAACCATTCTCTGAAGCCACCCAATCGTTTAGTCTATATTACATGGTCTACCCGTTATTCCCAAAACTTTAGCGCTCCAGTCGAAACAATATACACTTAGCACCAAACCATTTATTATGAATTCGAGATATCAAAGGACAAAACTACAAATTTTATTGTAGCATATATAATCTGACGATTTTTCGGACGCGGTTATCTTCTTAACACGTTTTTCTTTTCTAACTAATCTACCACGGATGTAATGCATCTATTGGCAATTAACACGTTCTCACCATTTTCTGTATCGGTTGATCGCCTTTTCTGTAAATAAACTCAACAACTGCAAATTCATTATGCTGGATTTACTTGAAGTTCCACTGTGATTTTAATATCATCGCCTACTAATACGCCACCTGTTTCTAGTGTTTGGCTCCAAGTCAAACCATATTCTTTTCTAGAAATTTTTATTGCTGTTTCAAAACCAACTACATCTACACCCCAAGGGTTTTTTCCTGCTCCCGTACGCGTTACGTTAAACGTAGTTTTCTTCGTAACATCTTTAACTGTCAGATCCCCTGTTACATCATATTCGTCTTCTCCTGTTTTAACAATTTCAGTCGAATCAAATGTAATATTCGGATACTGTTCTACATTAAAGAAATCAGCTGAACGAAGGTGGTTATCACGATCTTCATTATTTGTATTAATGGTGTTCACATCAATCGTAAAGTGAATTTTTGCATCTGTTAAATTGTCTAGATCTCCAGTAACTGACCCTTCAAGTCCAGTGAAGCTACCTCTTACATTTGACACCATCATATGTCTAACCGAAAATCCTACGTTCGTGTGCACTGCATCTACATTCCATTTTGTCATTTAAAACTCTCCCCTTTTTGTAAGTGTTAAGATGATCACATAGTATGATTATCTCTTACTCAATATATTTTACTTAGTTGTATCTGAAATCATAATTACTTAGTTCATAGCTCAATTCCTATGAACCATTTAGAGATTTTTATACTTTTGCATTATTTACGAATTGTATTTAATGCCGTTGTCCATGGGATGACTTGGTCTAACATTTGATTGACTGAAGCAGCTTGCACATTAGCTGGTTTGAGTTCTGTGCCGTTTTCAAAGTCTGTAAATAATGATAATGCAGGGTGAACACGAACATGTGCCACGGATAATTCACTCAAAATACCACGTAAATGTTCTGCAGCACGAGCTCCGCCTACCGAACCGTATGAAACGATACCTGCTGCTTTGTCGTTCCACTCTACACGAAGGTAATCTAATGCATTTTTAAGTGCAGCTGAAATGGAGTGATTGTATTCTTGAACGATGAATACGAATCCGTCTTGTTTTGCGATGATTTCTGACCAAGCTGCTGCGCCTGATGCATCGCCACCCGCTTCACCTAAAAATGGTAATTTATAATCAGCGATATCGATAATCGTGTAATGTGCGTCTCCACGTTGATCTGCCAATTTCTTTACCCATGCTCCCACTTGTGGACTAACGCGTCCCTCACGTGTTGATCCTAAAATAATACCGATGTTTGATTTTGTCATAATAATGTCCTCCTCTTGTTTTGTTCCAAATAATTTACTAAAAAAGCTCATTCAACATTTCAACTCCCGGCAATTACTCTTTATCGATTAGTTTCACTGCTGCTATTATTTTGTTCCTTTCAATGAAACCATTTTTTCACGAAATGCATTTCTAATATATAGGTAAAAAATTAAATATTCTTTACCTTAGCTAGATATAGCTGTTACGTAATAAATTGCTTTTAATTTATTCGAAATACTCCCCTCTATCATTAGACTGAATTAGCATATTATTAATTCGAGGTAATTTTACTCAAAAAAAATGAGATTGCGTGAATTGGAAATCCGACTACATTTGCAATTAATTAATTTATCTCGAATTCGATATAAATATACCATGGGTCCATTTCATATGTCAACACTTTAAATTATGTTAATGAATCCGTCGGCTAGTTCTTCCAACCACTAATAGTTCCATCCATAGACATGGGTGCATTCAGATCAACAAAGAACAGTACAATAGTAGAGTCTTCATTCGCAATAAACGATGGGAGTGGATTGACTACATCGGTTACCGCTTCTTGTTTGCCGATTGTGAGATGCTGCATCGTAATCTCCCCGTTCATGACGTATAGAAAAGGAGTGAGACCTGTATAGGCTGGGACGTCTACCACTTCACCCGCTCTAGGATGCGCGTCTAGTATGTAGACATGTTGTTGTACATAAAGAGGCGCTTCGCTTCCTTGAGGACCTACCATGACATACCAATCCTCATTGTCTACCGGCTTATTATGAAATTGAATTTCTGGTGAGAGATCCGTTTCATTCGGTCGGATGAAGATTTGCAACATTTCGACCTCATCTTCTTTCACTTTTTCTTCATGCCAAAAGCCAGCACCTGCATTCATCATCATTAATTTCCCTCGTGCAATAGGCGCTTCAAAACCCGCCGAATCTCGATGATGCATGACGCCTGTGCTAATATAGCTTAAAATTTCATCATTTTTATGCTGATGCATGTTAATCGTTAAACCTTTTTTCATTACCGCATGATCAATGATAGCTAACGGTCCAAATGCAGTGTCTGTCGTTTCATCTCCAAGAATATCACCCGGTTGAACGCGTGTAATGGAGAATGGCCCTCTAAACGGCACTGCATGATTTCCTGCTGTAAGTTTTTGTAACACTAGTAACTCCCTCTTTTCACCGTATATAATAAAATCGACTATCCTAAAGGAAGTCGATTTTATATTGTTGTAAGTGTTTGTACAAATACTTCAATTTTTATTTTACAGGTCCTTTATTAATCGCAGTAAGTGTAGAATTGACAGCAAAGATTTTCGCGTTAATGTCAGTAATGCCAAAGCTAGCTAATCTCTTTGTGTGCATCTCTACATATTTTTCAGCTGATTCCTTTGTTTCAAAATTGTAAATTCCACCGGCTTCATTTGCTTCAGGATCTTCTGTCCATATTTTCCAAATGAATCCCTCTTCCTCATTGATACTTTTCGCTAAGTCAGCAAATCCCTCTGCCATTTCTTCTCCAAATGGCCCATTCATCTTAAAATCGACTTGTAATACGTATGTCATGATCATTCTCCTTTTGATTCAGTAGTTGTGAAATAGATTTCTCCTAGCATTTCTTTTGCTTGATAACGATTTGATGGTAGTTCTTTTTCTACATAAGAAGGTATATCGGATTGTTCAACACCGTACATGACTTCAATTTCTTTTGAAAAAAGCAGTCTCTCTTTTTCAAGTAAGCTAGAAAGTGCTGGTTGTTGCTTCGGCTGAAGTACTTCCACGTCTAGCACTTTTTTTAATCCGTCAACGTATGATTCAAGTGGACGGCCACCTACAATTTTTACGCCCTTATTTTCCGCATTAATCATTATAATACTTGGGAAACCTCTAGCACCTAAACTTCTAGCTAGAGCAAAATCTTCATTCAATAATTGTTGTCCGATTGGTTGTTCAGCTTCATTGACAATCGCTTCCCCATCAAGGCCTAATGTATTGACGATTTCCACCATTACAGAACGCTCCGAAATATTTTGATTGAATACGAAAAGTTCTTCTCTAGTACGACGTAAATAAGCAGATGCTAGTGCGTCACTATGGTTTTTTTGAATGATTTTACATACACGAGATGGTGGATACGAAGATTGAACGGGATGATCAATCATTACACTACCATCAATCGGCATTCTTGAATGTTCTCCGACTTCTCTCCAGTGACCGGCGACGTCAGCTGGCTTATAAATTCCGTTGGCGGGATCAATCGGCCGGTCATGCCATTTTTCTAACAAACCGCCCATAACCGTATGAATGTTGAAATAACTACCATACTGCTCTACAAAACGACGGAGCTCAGGTTCAATCGCCCAACAATGAGAACAAATAGGATCCGTCACATAATAAAGATTAATCTCTTTTGCCGGCTGATTAAAGTCGATGATTTCCATCTCCTCATTTCCAGCTTCTCCACATACACCTGTTTCTATATCACATATCATATTCTTGTTGTTTTTCAATGATTTGTTCCTCTTTTCTATAAAATACGTATCGATCACTTTCGTCCGTTTGAATTAAGTTACTGATCGTGTTTACTCCTACTGTGTATTCAAATTGTAGGAAGTATTCATTACTTCACGGGTTAATCATTTGATTACAACTACATTCTATAACATAATGAAAATTATCGACACCAATAGAAACTTGATTTTGTCGGTTATGCAACACATTGATGAAATTGTTGGAAAAGTAGGAGGGAAATCAACATGAATCAACCAAAGACGGACCCACGAATTCAACGGACCCGTAAATTAATCATGGATTCTTTTATGGAACTGTCGGGTAAAAAAGAATTTAAAGATATTACCATTACAGATATTGCAGCTGAAGCGATGATTAATCGTGCCACGTTCTATTACCACTTTGAAGATATATATGACTTATTGGAAAAGGTATTATCGGAAGTATTATTAGTAAATTTGGATTGCAGTAATTACCAACACAACGAATTAAATGAAGAAGTCATCACAAGTATATTTGTAGCGATCACGAACTTCCAACAATCATTATCGAATCGTTGTCACAGAGGGTATGAGGATACGATTGCACGGAATATTAGAGAACAGCTCGAAATCATTTTTTATAAAATGCTGTTAAAACCACATCACACGGAAGAAGATGAAGGGTTGAAAATTACCGCTGTTATATTAAGCTGGGGAATTTACGGCGCTTCTGTAGAATGGAAAAGAAAGAGTAACGAAATTACACCGGAAGAATTTATTCAATTAGCCATCCCTCATTTATTGCCAAGGGATAACGGTGTATAAACATGTAACATGTACATAATAGACGAGATATGAAAATATATGAATGGATTATATACAGGGTTTCGTGCTGTCTTAGTCATTCTCTGCATATTGCTGCTACCCTCAATTATCATTTTTTAGGGAACCTTCCGCCAAATGAGCTATAATCATTGCAGCGCTACCTGCAAGCGATGCTAAATGTAATGAACGTAGAGGTCATTTTGAGTTTCCCCACGCTAGTCAAAGCGTTACTTAATAGATAGCAAGGAAAAGTATTAACTAGCAAAAAGCCCTAGAAATTGGCGATTTATTAAACCTATTCTCGGTACTACGATAGAAAAACTCTAAACCTTCCACTTTTGGTTGAATTTTCCTCCTATTCAAGCAAATAATCCCGTGTTAATATTCTGAATATATTAAAAGGTATTGACCTTTCTAATAGTTGTCTGTTAAATTATATTGTAGTATATAATATTCAGTGACGAGAAAAAGTACGATAGGAAACTTGTTCCCCAGAGAGTCGGCGTTTGGTGAAAGTCGATGAACAGATCATATCCGAATATCATCTCTTAGATGCAAAGTTGAAAATAGTAAATTTTGCCGGATTTCCAACGTTACATGGAACACGTTTAATCGTACGATGACTTAGAGTCAGATTTTTCATCGTTTTACGAAGTTTTTTTGAAACATAGGTGGTATGCGAGTAAAACTCGTCCCTATTTAGGGGGCGAGTTTTTTATGCGCAAAAATAAAGAAGAGAAGATTGACGATGCACACCGCGCCAGGTTGATAGGAATCATCTTGTGCAGTGAAATGTATATGTCGAAATCAACTGTGTTGGTGAAATAACCGACATAATTAACACTATATTTTGCAAATTCTCAATATTCTATATTACAATTACACTATATTTCAATATTATATACGTTCATTTTTGTTCTAAACAGATAAACATCAGGAGGTACTCTAATGAGTAAAAAACACATACTATTCACAGGATTCATGCTCTTCTCTTTATTTTTCGGAGCTGGAAATCTCATCTTCCCCCCATTTCTCGGGTTAGAATCAGGAACGAACTTTGCCCCCGCAATTGCTGGCTTCCTCATCACAGGCGTTCTACTACCGTTTATGGCAGTCATGGCGATCGCCTTGTCTGATAACGGTCTATTATCGATGGGTAGCCGGGTACATAAAGTGTTTGGAATAGTTTTCGCGATTATCATCTATATGTCTATCGGTGCTTTTTACGGCATACCAAGAGCTTCAAATGTTGCATATGAGTTAGGGTTCAAACAAATAGTTCAAGTGGACGGCAATTTCCCTTTGCTTGTATTCTCTATACTATTTTTCGCCTTAACATACTACATCAGTTTAAACCCTAAAAAAATCGTGGATCGTATCGGCCAATTTTTAACACCTATTCTATTGTTGGTTTTAGGAATGCTAGTCGTCCAAGCGTTTATCAAATTTGATAATATATCCTTTGCTCCGAAAGAAGATTATGCGTCAGCTCCATTTGTTAACGGGTTCTTGGAAGGCTATTTCACGATGGATGCTGTCGCTGCGCTGGCGTTTGGAATTGTCGTAATCAACGCTTTAAGAGATAAAGGTTCGAAGTCGAAGTCGGAACTTGTTAAAGGCACGTTTGGTGCCGGCATCATAGCTAGCATCGGATTGGCCACTGTCTATTTCTCACTAGGATGGATTGGCAAGGTGATTCCAAAAGAACAAGCTCTTGGAAATGGCGCTGAAGTATTAACTGAAGCAGCCCGCATGTTGTTCCCAAGCGGTGGTGGACTTCTTTTCGGAGTCATCGTCATGCTGGCATGTTTAACGACTTGTGTCGGTCTAATTAATGCCTGTTCAAGATTCTTTAATGAAATATATCCGAAGATCAGTTACCAGGCATATGTCGCTATTTTTGTATTATTCGCCTTGTTAGTATCTAATTTAGGATTGAATGCTATATTAGCATTGGCAATCCCTTTATTAGTATTTATTTATCCGATCTCTATTGTGTTAATCATTTTGTCTTTATTCCAACATGTTGCAGGTGGCGGAAAGATGATGTATCGGCTTTCCATATGTATTACATCCATTTTTGCGTTATACGAAGTATTGACTAGCACAGGGTACAGTCCGGATCGGGTTACCGAGTGGTTAAAAATTATCCCGTTTTTCGAATACGGACTTGGCTGGGCTTTACCAGCGTTCGTCGCAGCATTGGCTGGTTACATAATCGATAAGTTCAGCCGGCAAGGAAATAAGTAAAACAAATAGAAAATCCCGCTTCTTTTATAAAAGGAGCGGGATTTTTTGTCTTCAGGGTTACTTCTGTACTGTATTCGTCAATCCAATAAACTCTTCTACGTCTTTAGCAACTAGCGCAATGCCGGCTGCCCAAAAATCTTCTTTCGTAATATCTACGTTTAGATGTTTCTTCGCTAGGTCTTCTACTTTCATCGATCCTGTATCACGCAATAGCGCAATATACTTCTCTTCAAACCCTTCAGGCTGTTTCAAGTATTCTGCGTAGATCCCTAGGCTGAACAAGTACCCAAATGTGTACGGGAAGTTATAAAACGGCACGCTATCGATAAAGAAGTGCAACTTAGCTGCCCAGAAATGCGGATGATAAGAAGATAAACTAGTACCAAATGCTTCTTTTTGTGCTTCTACCATTAATTCATTCAAGCGATTTTCTGATACAATGCCTTTTGCACGTTCAGTATAAAAGCGGTCCTCAAATAAGAAGCGGGCGCGGATATTTAAAAACATCGCTGTCGCGCCTTCTAATTTATTGGCTAAAAGAGAGATTTTTTCTTCATCCGATGCAGCATTTTTCACCGTCGCATCCGCAATAATCGTTTCAGCAAACGTACTCGCTGTTTCTGCGACGTTCATCGCATAACTACGGTTCAGTGTCGGTAAATCTTTCATTACGTGACTATGAAATGCATGGCCTAATTCATGTGCTAATGTACTCGTATCACTTGGTGAACCCGTGAACGTCATGAAAATACGTGACTCTTCAAGTTCAGGCAAGCTTGTGCAATAACCACCTGGACGTTTGTTTGCACGATCTTCCGCTTCAACCCAGCGATTTTCTAGTGCATGTTTCGTAAATCCAGTCAGTTTCGGACCAAATGAAGCGAAGTTATCAATAATAAAATCACAAGCCTCGTCGTATGTGAAGCGTGTTGGCTCCGTTTCTCCCACCGCAACTGGAGCCGCCACGTCTTGCCAACCGAGTTGATCCATGCCAAACAAATCTGCTTTTCTTCCTAAATAATTAATAAATGTTTGCTTCTGCGCGTCCACTGCGGACCACATCGCAGTAAGCGTATCTTCAGACATCCGGTTATATTCAAGGGGCTCTTCTAAATGGCCCTCTCTTCCGTGAGCTTCTTGTAACGTTAAACGATACCCCGCTAAATGATTCAAGATGTCTGCAAAAATTGGTCCGTTTGTCGACCATGTCTTTTCCCAGTTCTCAAAAAGCGCTGCACGCACTTCTACATCAGGATCTGCGTACATTTTGTTCATAGCTTGCCCAATAGATAATTCTGTTGTTTTCCCGTCTTGATCTGTAAAGGGAACGGTCATAGTCGAGCCTACTGTATTGTATAGATCACTCCATGCAGCGAGACCATCTTTATTTAATTTAGCAATGAGCTTTTCTTCTGCTTCTGATAATAAACGTTTACCTTCTTCACGTATTTCATTTAACGAGAAACTAATTACGTGTAACGTATCGTCTGTAAGAAGTGTATCCCAGTGTTCATCCGAGATTGCTACTAATTTTTTAGTAAAGATTGTAGATAGTTGCTGGATTTCACTGCTTAGTTCCATTACTTGGCCTTTGACAACGCTTGCATATGGATCATCCATAAAGGCGTCACGCCACATATTGATAAATGTTCCTACTTGGCCCAGACTTTTACCGATGACTTCTTGCTTTTTTAATAGTGCTTGCAAAGTAGAAGCATTGTTTGCTCGGTCACTGTTCCACGCGTTTAACTCATCTGCATAAAGGGCAATATTTTCTTTGACAGCCAAAAGTTTTGTTTGTACTTCCTCAGAATTAGTTCCACCGGCAAAAATACTTTCTAAATCCCACGTGTTACTATATTTCACTGTATGTCACTCTCCTTTGATCTCTCTACTGTAAACTTTGTTACTCAAATAAGAAAGTTTTGTTAACTGAGTCCATTATAAACCAACTCGTCATACAGTGTTTTCATTCAGTTTGTTTCAAGTCGGTATCCTTCATTAGTATACTTATTTAATAATCTATCAGGTATATGGCAATAATCAGTTGGACATGTAGCTAATCTGTCTTGATGTTCGTCTGCACTTCTCACATAGTTTGTTAGGGGTAATACTTCTACCACTATACGGTCAGCATCACTTCTGTCCTTAAGAAACGCTTTCGCTTCTTTCAAGTGTTCAGGATTTTCACTATAGATACCTGTTCTGTACTTCTCGCCAATGTCTGCCCCTTGTTTATTCAAACTATATGGATCAATGATTTCAAATAAATACTCCATTAATCTCTTGATTGTTACAACTGTAGGATCAAATTCTGTTTTTACACATTCAGCGTACCCATCATAATCGCCTTCCAGTGTACAGCCCGATCCATTTGCCCTCCCAGCTTCCGTACACGTCACGCCAGGTAAAGTTTTTATAAAAGCCTGTACTCCCCACAAACAGCCACCGGCAATATATACTACTTCCATATTGACACTCCTCTCGTGTGTGAATAATCGACATGATGAATATTTATAAATAAATTTTAACAAATAAAAAAAGACCCTACAAGTAGGGTCTCTTTCAAGCTGTTATTAAGCTTTTTGAACGTTTGTAGCTTGTAGGCCACGTTGTCCTTGTTCGATTTCAAATGTTACACTTTGACCTTCGTCTAAAGATTTGAAACCTTCGCCTTGAATTGCTGAGAAGTGTACGAATACGTCTTCCCCTGCTTCACGTTCGATGAAGCCAAAACCTTTTTCTGCGTTAAACCATTTTACTGTACCTTGTTCCATAATTAATTGCCTCCTAGTGTGGTTGTCCACACAATAAGTTACTATACTTGCTCAAAACTTTAGACGAAAAACAAAATATATTTACTGGAAATATATTCTCGATCTGAAAAAGAACAAAGATAATACTCTTTAAATATAACAGAGATTAAATAAAAAAGCAACTCAAATATTTTTACATAAATTAAAGACCAAGAAGAACATCCATCAAAGATTAAAAACACTTCTCCATACGGATATCAGCCCACATGTTTCCTTCATAATATGTGAAGTTTTCTATGCGTCCTATTTCTTGATATCCTAATTTCTTATACAGCTTCAACGCAGGCTCATTAAACACAAATACGCCTAGCTCGATTCGCTCGAGACCATGCTTTCTCACTTGCTCTTCCAAGTACTCCAAAGCCATTACACCAATCCCTTTTCCGCGACATTCAGGTTCACCAATCAAAATACTGATCCATGCTGTTTCCGACTTCTTGTGAAACAGATGTTCAGGGTCAACGGTATAACTCATTTCACCTATTAATCGGTTTTCCAAATAAATCAGGTATACATGTTGGTATTTTAAACGATGGCATATATCTTCTATAGTCAAAATGCTTTCTCGTTCCAATTCCGCTCTACTTGGATTAGGTTGAGACAATGATTTTAAATTCATATCGTTGCCCCACCGATTGAGCGTATTTACAAGCATGGATGTTGGTTCGGTTAATGGTATGATTTCAACATTCATTGACAGCAACTCCTCATTTCTACGTTTTGCAATATAATGACTTTTCTTAACCAGTAAGCTTTGCACACTACTATTATAATATAACCACATGTTTTCTACATACTGTAAAGAATATGAACCACCTCATAAATTGAAGCCGCGAGTTGATTCCCTTCTATAAGAAGCCCACATGAAGTCATTATGCGAAGTAGCAAACATGTTATAATAAAAGAAACACCTAGATAGACAAGGAGCGGACACGTTGAGGTTGAATCAATATATTAGTTCTTCGGGATTTTGTTCCAGAAGACAAGCGGAGCGCTATATTACGGCAGAGAAGGTTCTAGTAAACGGTGAGATTGCCTCACATGTTTATTTTGTTGAAGAGGATGATCACGTCGAAGTAGACGGTCAGACCATCACGCACACGGCACAAGATATTTATATGATGCTTAATAAACCGAGTGGGATCACTTGTACAGCCTCTCCTGCTATTGCCGGTAATATTATCGACTTTATATCCTATCCTGAACGCATATTTCCCGTTGGACGCCTAGATAAAGAAACGGAAGGTCTCATTTTATTAACCAATGATGGCACTATTGTAAATGAGTTAATGAAAGAAGAAAACCAGCAGGAAAAAGAATATGTCGTAACCGTCAATAAAAAAATCACGAGGACGTTTATACAAGATTTATCAAATGGTGTAGCTATTTATAATCCAAGAACAAAAGGCTATACGACGACTAACCCTTGTCCCGTTACGCAGTTGGATGACTTTACGTTTCGCATAACATTAACTCAAGGATTGAATCGACAGATCCGTAGAATGTGCAGACGGTTTCAATATACCGTTACGCACTTGCAAAGGGTTCGAATCAAGCATATTGAGCTCGGAACACTCGAACGCGGACAGTGGCGTTACTTGACTGAAGAAGAAATAGCGAAGTTGAAACTATAATTCGTTAATAATAGCCTAGCATCGCAATTGCGACGCTAGGCTATTTTAATCAAAAATATCATTCATACACGTGCTGTTGTGAAATTACGCTTTGCTCGTTTGTTTGGCTTCTACTAACAAGCCACCCTCACCGCCAAGGTACTCGATCATACCTTCTGAAGCACGGTAAGCGAACGCACCGATTGTTTCAGTAGGATCATGGTTACTGTTATGCGGGAAGGAAGATCCACCAAGCACAAACAAGTTGTCCATATCCCACATTTGCGAATAATTATTCACAGCGGATGTAGCAGGGTCTTCACCCATTATGGCACCACCAAGGAAGTGGTTTGTATAAAACTTACTATCAAACTTCACGTCGTCCGGCACGTCGACTAGGTCAATAATATCCGCGCCCATTTCTGTCATGATTTCTTTACACGTTTCAACGCCATGTTGTGCACGTTTAATGTCTTGCTCTTCATAATGCACAGTCGCACGAATTAGCGGATCGCCTAGTTCATCTTTATACGTAGGATCCAAATCCAGGTACGTATAGCGATTAGGCAGGAAAGCAGTTTTCGCTCGAATGATTAAACTACGGTTATGATAAAACAAATTCTTCTCTTTATATTCCTTACCCCATGCAGGCGTGCCCTCTGGAACGTGGTTATTATCAATCGGACGTTGCCCCAAATGGTAGTAGCGGATTTCATAACCATGAAGGAAATCAAGGTCCGTATGATCTACGTTATCACCTGCATAGTCATCCACTTTTGCACCTAGAGCGCCTGTACCCATTGATAAATTCCACTTTTCATTATCAAAGAAGCCACGTGCACCTATGTAGGTACTAATATTACTAAAGTGACCTGTAAAGTTTTTCCCGATCACGCCTTCTTGTGTTTCCGGATTATACGGCTTACCTATTTTAGACTTTAATAATAATTTATTATTCGTAAAGACAAATCCAGCTAAAACGACAATATCTGCAGGCTGGATATATTCAGTACCTGTAATATTATCAATATACTTTAACCCGATAGCTTTCGTTCCATCATGAATGACTTCTGTTACGGTGGATTCATTACGAATTTCAAAGTTCCCTGTCTTTCTCGCTGTTTCCAATACCGTTACGATTGGATCTCCTTTGGCGCCGAAATCACAACCATACTCTTCACAGAACGCACAGTACATACAAGCATTGATCGTTTCGCCGTCTGGATTTGTATAGGTCTCAGACATATTAGCGGCTGGCAAACGATACGGGTGATATCCAAGATTTGTCGAAGCTTTTTTAAACAACTCAATCGATGGCGTCGTTTTCAAAGGCGGATTTGGATACTTATCCGAACGTGGAGGTCCGACAGGGTTTTCTTCACCTGATACACCAGCTGTTTTTTCGAATTTATCATAATACGGTTCTAGTTCATCGTATGTAATGCCCCAGTCTTGAATCGTACAATTTTCCGGAATTTTTTTTGCGCCGTATTTTTCAACTGTTTGACTATGAATCTCAAAGTCATACGGTAACCAGCGTAAGCTGACGCCATTCCAGTGGACACTAGCGCCCCCTGTATCATTTCCAAATCGTGCATAGTTATTATTTCGGACCGGCTTTGCTGTTTCTTCCATACTACCTCTAGCCGTCACAGTATCTTTAGATAAATCTTGCATCATGTCGTAACGAATGGAGTATTTTAATTCATCTTTCGCACCAATAAAGTCGTTTCGTGATTGTTCTTTACCTCTTTCAAGCGCCACCACTTTGTAGCCTTTTTTAGAGAGTTCAGCAGCAGTAATTCCACCAGCCCAGCCAGTACCCACAATTACAACGTCCACTTTTTTTAGTTCTTCAGCCATATCTTCTACCTCCTGAAAATGTTGAATTTATTTCTTTCTTTGATAGTCCGTCAAACTAATTGGATCTAGTTTAACAAATTCTTCACTTTCAATGACGTCTGCATAAGAAGGTCGAGCACCAGCAAATTCTTTCATACGCCAACCGTCCATGTTTTTATTGCCACCATATAAAGGATCTGAAAACGCGCCTTCTAATGTTGCTTGCTTGAGTAGTGCAAAGAACGCATCTGAAGGAATAGATTTCATGTCGAGCTTACCCGCTGCAAGATCACCCATGATTTCATGTTGTTGCTCTTCAGTAGCCTGGTCAAAAGAAGCATCAAACCGCTTCATACTTTCTGCATTCATCAAGCGTAAACCTTCCAAGAAAATTTTCCCTCGGTTCGCCCGTGAATGATTCACTTTTTCATCAGCCTTCTCGATCTTCTTCAAACCTTCGAGATTGGTAAAAGGCGCTTGGCGATAGTCGTCGCCATTTATGCCCCAAGTCCCCGCAAGTTGTTTATCGATAAAATACGGTACATCTAACCCGATAGCCCCCGGGCCGTTGTCGTCTTCAGGGAAAATCAATTCTGTAGCCGTTGCTAGCACGATAAAGTCTTCAAAGCGCCCGAAAAACACCCGTGCATGGGACGGATCCACTTTGGCCGTTTCTTCATTCATTCCTTTTTTTCCGTCATCTGATTTCATCTGATTCGTAAATAAACCACCTAGTAAAGATCCACCTGCTACGCCACCTACAACTAGACCGGTGTTTTTCAGAAAGTTTCTACGCCCTGGATCATGACTTTCTGTTTTTGGGTTATTGTTATCAGCCATTTAATCACTCCTATACACGAAAGTTAGTAACTATTAGTATCCGTTGCTTTAATGCGTTGCGCTTAATTGTTAATTCATTCCTACCCAATTACAGACTACCTTTATCGCCAAAATATTAGCAATTTCACCATAGTATCCCGACTTTACCACAGTTCATTTTGCTATTCAATACGTTATGTATGAATATATTTATTCTTTCGATAATATAGATATATAATAGTCTTATAAGTATAAGTAAATAAATAATTTATAAAAATAGCCTGACAACGCGAATGCGCTGTCAGGCTATTTCACACTCAATTATTTCACACTTTTATTAACCAATTCCTTCACAGGTAGGAATAACTCACCCGTTTCCAAATACGTCACTGCCAGCTGATCGCCTTCTTCCACATAAATCGAAAGAGGCTCGACTTCTGATGAAACAAGGAAGTTTCGACCATCTTTTGCTAAGATTGAAACGAGTGTAAAATCACCGACGCGTTCTTTAAACACGCGCATGGCTGTAATCGTCGCTTTCGCTTCTTCTGCATCAGAACTTCCATCGACTGTACTACCACCACGTTGAAGTGCTGTCTTATACAATTTCAACGCTTCGTTTGGTGAATTTGCAAACACCGAGATCTCAGGATTCGCAGCGGAAACAATGAAGTAATTTTGTAAGAATCCATTCGAATCGAGTACCGGTGTCAACCAGCTTGCTTCACCGTAGAAGTTATACAAGACAGGCATTTCACCATTCCATTTCTTTTCGATAAACTTCTTTTCAATAATCTGGAGCGCACCTTGTGAATCCATGTACGACTCTTCCAAATCCCCCGTATAATACGTAGCTTTCCCTGTTCGACCATCTGTTAACGCATAGCCAAGCATGGAATCCACGCCTTCTTTCGGACTGGTGAAATCAGTGAAGTAATACATATGTCCTTCCGCATCAAAGATCGGGCTAACATTTGCTTCTGTCCCTTCATCTGAAGGGATCTTCACATCTTTTTTCCCAACAAGTGAATTCCAAAAACCATGAATATAATTCCCGAAATAGCTATTTTGAAGACTTACCGCTTCAGGTGAAACTGCTCCATTAATAAATTCTGGAACATCTTTTAACGCATATTTCTTCGTAGCACCTGTTTCAGGATCCAACATGACAATTCCTTTGGCGTTAAATCCGTTACGTGCCGAAATGAATTCTCCATACGTGCGAATATAATGCGGCTTCCCTTCATCATCAATTTCTAATTGAACATCTCCGTAAAAAATCAAATCCGGCATTTCCATACGCATTTTACGATACACTTTTTTATGGAAGTAAGAAGACGTCGTATAGGCCATTTCCGTTTTAATGAATTTCGGATTATCCGATGAATCCGTTGCACTCATCGTGAAGTATCCAGGTGTCGTTTTCCCGTTAAACCATTTGAAAAAACCTGAAAACTCAACAGGTGCAATATAGACAAATTCGTCATTCACTTTTTGAATTTGTAAATGCCCCAGTTCATAATAACTCGTATCCGGTACTTGACCAAATGCTTTTTTCATTTTATTGCGTGCAAACTTTGGTGGTACACTCGCTGGCGTTTTCGTTTCATCAAACGCAGTAATTTCCACTTTTTGCGTCATCGCAACCGTTTCATACTTTTTATTTGCGTTGAAAAGAGGTGCACTTAAGACATACACTCCAACGAGTAACGCTGCCAACGATACGACCATTTTGACTTTACGCTCTATACCTTGGGAAACAACTGCCCCTAAAATAGCAACGATCAGTAGCAATGCCCACAGCGAGGTCCAGTTGCGATCTAAATTCGTCACGTAATAAAATATGAATACGCCAATCGAACTGATCACCGTCAGTGACCCAAAAGCGACCCAGCGGTTAAAAGACAATGGTTCTTTTTTGTTATTTACAGAGAGGAATGGAACGATAATCGCACTCGCCACGACCCCTACAAGTAATGAAAACAGTAGTAAACTCAACATATCCAACACTCTTTTCCGGTTACTAGATTTTGCTTCCTACTACGTATACGGATAAAGTAGGAAATCGTTTCATATTTATTGAAATTGTAAAAAAGTACCTATGCACGAAACTTTCATGGATGTTTATACATTCACGTAAGTTTCTCACATAGGCACTCATTTTTAATATATATCTGAGAATTCATATTTTATTATCTCAACTCGATCAATGTCAGTCGTATCTTCTTGGTTACTATTTGTAGTATCTATTGTCTTAATAGGAAGTTCAATAGTAAATGTACTCCCTTTGTCGAGAATGCTTTCTACGGTTAGACTCCCTCCATGAAGTTCAGCCATAGACTTAGCTAAGGGTAAACCAAGCCCAGTGCCTTCAGATATACGATTTAAATTCCTGTTTAATTGTATAAACTTTCCGAAGATAGAGCCCATACTCTCCGGAGCTATACCTATACCTTCGTCAGTTACAGAAATTCTTACTGTTTGATGATCTGTTACCTCTAGCTGTATAAATATAACTTTACCCGTTATAGAGAATTTTATTGCATTCGAAATAAGATTGAGTAAAATTCTATCAAATTTATACACATCCAATGCTATTAATAGTTCCTCCACATCTGGGTCAAATATAATTTGAATATCTTTAGACTTGGTGTATTCTGAAACTGATTGTACAATACTATCTATGATCTCCACAATATTGTAATTGCCTAAGTATAATTCATTTAGTCCCGATTCTATTTTTGAAATATCTAATATATTATTTATGAGTTTGATTAGTCTATAACAATTCCCTATTATTGTTTTATTAATATTAAAAATATCGTCTCTACAATCTTCCAGAGAATCATTTTCCAAATATAAATTCAATAATTGAGCTCCACTAAATATTACACTTAATGGTGTCTTTAGTTCGTGAGATGTGTTGATGAATAATTCTTCTTGGGCTGTAAGAAGTTTTTCCATTCTTTTGTTAGCTAATTCTTCATCGGAAATATCTAACCCCAAGGCAATAATCTTTTCTACTTCATTATTTTGATTGAACATAGGTTGAAAAATGGTTTTTGTATAGTGAGTAGTCCCATCTACACAAAAACTAAGTTTATGTGTATACGAGGATTTGTTTTCAATAGATTTATAGATTTCTTTAATCAATTCATCTACATCTAAAGTCTTATAAAAGCCAAAAAAACTTTTCCCGATCACATCTAATTCTGTATGTACATCGGGTATTTCTTTTTTAAATATTTCAAATGCATAGTCATTAATATATGTTATTTTGAAGTCTTTGTGAGAGAATGACGCATAATAAAGTGAAATATCTTCTACATTTTCCTGCAAGGCTTTATATTCTTCAGTCTTATAAATTTTTTCTATATTTTTATAATTTAGAATACCACAGTCTACATTCCCTTGCTCATTATAATTAGGCGTTCGATCACATCCAAAATAAGTAGTGAGAAATTCACTTTTTACAATTCCCGTATGATCAATAAGCTTTTCTCCACGTACTATCCTTTGATTGGCAGTATCTTCAAAGAGTATTTTATTCCCATTAACATCGTTCATTTCAAAAGAGTTATATGCTATTTCACTAGTTACTGAGTGTATATCCGGAACATGCTGTGGGATATGTTGTGATAGGTTTTGACTGCCGACTTTATTTATATAGATATGTCGTCCGTCCATATCTATGCCATTTATAATATTTGACATATTGTCTACTGTATCTATAGTACTTGCAATATTTGGTGTATTGCTATCTAGTAGTTCCATTTCGCATCTTTGTTTAGTAGTACGTTTTCTTTCACGGGTGATGTCTGTCACATGGTAAATAGAAAATAGTACATACTTGTTGTTTTTATCTCCACATATCATTTTTACATTTATATCCCAATAAGTCGCTACTCCATTAGAACCTTTTGATTCCACCTCAAATTCATGGAAAGAAGTGCCTTGTTTTAATAACTCTAAAATATTATTCGAAAATGAAGGATGTTTACCTAGTGGATTTTCCGAAATCATGTTCATTAAGGACAATGTATGAATATAGTTCTCATCATGTTGTAGAAGAATACCATCCGGATAGCTAAATATTGCTACAGATCCGTTTTTATAAGTATCAGTACAAACAAAGTTATCTAATGTAAATTTTAATGCTGAATCTTTCATCTCTTTAAAGTAATAGACTTTAACGTCTCCATTATTTACGATTTCAATACTTATTTCAACTTCCATTGGCAAATTATTACTAGTGAAAATATATAAATAATCTGTCACTTTAATATCCTGAATAGATATTTGGTGTTCAGATCGTAATAATGCATCTATATCAATAAGGGATTTTCCTAATACATCACACTCTTCATATCCAGTTAATTCCAGGAACCCATTGCTCACGTAATGAATTATATTGTCTTTAGTATATAGATGTGGGTTTTTAGCTACTCTCTCTACGTCATTTTTCATAATCTCTCACCTCCATGTTTTATACTTTACTGCTATTTGGTAATGGTTCGAAGTATTCAAATTAAGTTTACTTATTATACCATTAAACGAGATGAAAAGGTACCAGATCCCTTCATCTGTGGGATGCTGATACCTTTTATTTTTACAAATTTGCTGTTGTCAGGCTCACGTACTTTATTAGAAAATACACATTACTAAAGCAATGCTCTTTTATACTTCCTTAGCAGAAGTTTCTTTCTTACAAAAAGTAGCCAACATAGGCTTCGCTTCCAACTCCGTCACATCCACATCCACCGCATGCGCGTTCATTCGAATCGTCAGCAAGAACGCCAAAGCGAGTAGGACACTGCACATAATTAGCGCGAGTGGAATTTGCTCGAAACGGTCGATGATCCAGCCACCGATGCCCGGTCCGAGCAACTGTCCTGCTGCAAAGAAGAACGTTACATAGCCTAGTGCAACCGGTGCGTACGTCGGATGCACTTGTTCCGTAGACAACGCTTGGCAGAGCGACAGCATCCCGACAATTGTCGTACCCCATAGGAATTGACTGACGATAAGTCCACTATACACTGGGAAAATCACAGGAATAATGAGGGATACTGCACCAATCCCGAGTGTCGCTAGCAACGCAGATTTTCTTCCGATCCGGTCAGATACTCCACCCCATAACGGACCACTAAAAATCGTCATGATACCGCTAATCGCCATGATCTGCCCCGCTTGAAATTTCGTAAGTCCCACTTCGAGAATATAGCTGAACAAGAAGCTTTGCGGGACCAAATAAGCAAATCCAACGAGTCCGTAAATGAATGCGACACGAAGCACGCGTTTATTTACGTATACTTTCGTCCAAAATGAGCGTTTCTGGGTTTCCTTTGGCAGTAATGGGATCGGCGGGTCACGTAAAATAATCATCGCAATTATTATTGAAACAATCGACACAGCACCATAGAAGAACCATAGATAGCGCCAACCCATATCGCCGAACCATGTGGTGAAGAACGGAATTAACGCGCTTGAAATGAGTGTTCCTAACCCCATGCCACTAACGAGAAATCCGATAAGCATGCCGCGCTTCCTCGGAAACCAACCGACGAGTATGGTGATGAGCGGCGTATAGGTGAAAGCAGTTCCTATTCCGAGGAGCAGCATGGCGAAAAGTGTCCAGCCATAACCAGCGACGAATGAAAGCATAAATAGTCCGAATGAAACGAGACCTGTTCCAAAAATCACGAGCTTTTTCGCGCCGTATTTAGTCACAAGCAATCCAACAAATATCACCATCAACAAATAGCCAATTGACACCGTCGTTGCGAGCAGTCCTGCTTGTTTATAGGACATGGCTAGGTTTTCTTTCATGAAAGGCATAATGATTCCATACGACATCCGTCCAAATCCGAGAGAACTGACAGTGACGGCGACGCTTGCAAATGCGTATTTCCAAATGTTTCGTTCGTGTTCCTTAGCTAGCATACGGATCCCACCCTTTTTCATTCATTGTAAAATTTCTAGTGAAGATATTTACTCAGAGTTGCGTCAGGGTGTTTAATCATAGTAGGTTTGGCAACATTTCTGAGGTGGTTAACTTATGTCTAATGTGTGAACTCTAACATTTACACTATAGCATTCATGATAGAATATTCCAACTTCTTTATAATAAAATTCATTCTAGTTTACATAATAATATTATCGAAGAGTCGATATGGAAAGCAAGTGGGATGGCACCGTTGATCTGCGTTCCGCAGGCACGGCTTCAATCTCCTCGTCACTTCGTTCCTGCGGGGCTTTCAGCTCGCGCTGTTCCCGCTGGAAGAGCCGTCACGAAGAACGGCTTTTGCGAGTAAAAGCGAAGCGTTAGGAGCACATCTTTGCACTCGCCGCCTGTAACGAAGATCAACTAGTTTATTCTACTATTTAATGTTACGTGTAAAGAAAACCCACTAACCAAACGCAAGGGCCATCCACCAGCTTTATAGTGGTTCCGGTAATATCATCTACTTTTACTCCCCCATTTCAAAAAAACGCTGCCGCCACAAGTCGGATCGTTACGACTTCTAGCAACAGCGCTTTAGTATCTCTTTACTTTTTATAGAAAAACGGCTTCCCGATGGTTTCTACTACACTAGGTGCCAATGCATATAGTCTGCTTGTCAGACCTGTGATTTTTGGCAAGTTTACTTCACGTCTAGGTCGCTCGATGGTTTCCATAACAGCGCGTACGACTGTGTCTACCGACAGTAACTGGCTGCCCATTGCTTGTTTGTAGCCGCCGGTGACGTCTGCTAGCTCTATAAATGGTGTATCGATCGGTCCTGGATGGATGACGGATACGTCGACGTCGTAAGGTGCGACTTCCATACGCACGGCGTTTGTATAGCCAATCAGTGCGTGTTTTGTTGCGGCATAGACTGACGTTTTCGGTGTGGCTACCTTTCCTGCTTGTGAACCGATATAGACTAGATGACCGTGCTTGCGCTCAATCATTGCAGGGACTACACGCGCAGTTAGTTGCATAGGCACGAGTACATTCGTCTCGAGCATCGCGGACGTGTCTTCATCGGTCGTCTCATGTGCTAGATGGAACTTCCCTACTCCAGCGGAAAATACGATGAGATCCGGTGTTCCAATACAAGATACCAGCCAATCGAGCTGCTTCGTATCTCGCAAATCGGCACAGTATCCTTCTACGCCAAGTACGCGTAACTCTTCTAATGCCTTTGCATTGCGTCCTGTTGCGATGACACGATACTCGTTCAACACCGCCAAGCGCTTCGCTAGTTCAAACCCAATCCCACTCGTCGCTCCCGTAATCAGCACGGTTTTAGATGCGGACATAGTGATGAACTCCTGCTGAATCGACCGTTTCTGAGATTAATTCTGCCGCCACTAGATAATCTAGCTGCCCGATTGTTTCAGACAGCGTCAATCCCAACTCTTTTTCATAGACTGCTGGGAACAATCGCTTCGTTACGTCAAAGACCGTTTTCGATTCATCTAGCATCGCGAGAACTTTCATGGCGCGGTCGCGTTGCTTTGCTAAGCGTTCCGTTATGAGCTCATGTGCATTCGTAATCTCTCCACCATGGCCTCCATAGACGAGTGACACGGGTAAATCCAATAACCGTTCCAGTGAAGCATTGTATTGAAGCAGTGACTTCGGACGTCCTTGTTCTTTCTTAAAAGGCGGCTCGATCAATGGATTGGATGACACTTTCTCAAGCAATAAATCACCACCGATTAGAATGCCTTCTTGTTCATTGAACAATGATAAATGACTTTGTGCGTGACCTAGAGACTCTTGGATTTTCCAGCCTGGATGACCCGGCAAGTCGTCACCTTCATTCATCATGCGATCGACGGGACGTCCCCCCATTAAATCGACTGATCGACGGAAACGTTTAACCCATTTCAAATATTGCTCCGGTACGCCTTCTTCTATTAATGATTGTTCATAGAAACGGTCATGGCGATCCAAAAACTCGGTATCGCGTGTAAGCCAGTAGTTTAAATACGGATGACCGAGGATTTCCGCGCGGTCAAACATCTCGACTAATCCGCAATGATCGGGATGGTGATGCGTGACGAATACTTGCTCAATATCATTGAATGTATAGCCCATTTCTTTTAATTTCATCTGCAACACTTCTCGCGCTTCTGGCGTTTTCGTTGCCGCGTCTACCAAAGTTAGTGTGTCGCCTTTTAGTAAAAAGCAGTTCACGTCACCTACCGCAAACGGCGTAGGTGTAATAATTTTTGTGATCATCTACTGTTCCCCCTATAAAATGAATGACTGTTCAGTCTATTGTACTCTTTATTTCCATGTGCGTCACGTCTTGATTGTTCATTTACCGAAAGTTATTTCGCACAAAGTGAAACCATTTTGTCTATTCTTCGTATGGTATACTACAATAAATCGCATGATTTGCATAATGATGTCGAGTTGGAGGGATCACAATGGGATTTTTTAATATGTTCAAAAACCAATTTATTGAAGTAATCGAGTGGCAAGCACAGGACGCTAATACATTAGTCTATCAGTTCCCCGTGCATAATAGTGAAATTAAAATGGGAGCGGAGCTGACAGTCCGAGAATCGCAAGTCGCGGTCTTCGTCAATGAAGGGGAAATCGCGGACGTATTTGGTCCAGGACGTCATATTTTATACACGCAGAATATGCCCATTCTAACGAAGTTGAAGTCATGGAAGTACGGCTTTAACTCACCCTTTAAAGCGGAAGTATATTTTATTAATACGAAGCAGTTTATCAATCAAAAATGGGGCACATCGAATCCTATTATGATGCGTGATCCAGACTTTGGTATGATTCGTCTTCGTGGGTATGGAATTTATTCGTATCGCGTATCAGATCCTACCGTGTTCTTGCGCGAGCTATTTGGAACGAACAGTTCGTATGATACAAATTCTGTGGAAGGTCATTTAAAGAAAATGATCATTTCGGGATTATCCGATTTATTCGCAGAGTCTCAAATACCCGCGCTTGATTTGTCCATGCATTACGACGAATTAAGCGAACAAGGCAAAGAGAAGATGATCTCTCGTTTCGCAGCATTCGGTTTCGAGATCACATCACTTTATATCGAGAACCTTTCACTACCAAAAGAAGTCGAAGAAGCGATGGATAAGCGTACATCTATGGGTGTGCTCGGCAATATGCAACAGTATCAGCAATATCAGGCCGCTGAAGCGATGCGTGATGCTGCGCAGAATGAAGGCGGCATGGCGGGCGCAGGTGTCGGCATGGGAGCTGGTATGGGCATGGGGCAGGTTATGGCAAATGCGATGAATCAAAACCAAACGCAGCAGCCTCCCGCACAAGCCTCGACGAAATCCTGTCCGCATTGTCAGGCAACGATCAACGCCGATGCCAAGTTCTGTGGCCAGTGCGGAAAATCCGTTGAAACCGATAAAGTACCATGCGTTAAGTGTGAGACCATGATTCCAAAAGACGCGAAGTTCTGTAGCAGCTGTGGTACATCTCAGGTTACAGAAAAAACTTGTCCTGCTTGCTCACACGCCAATCTGCCGGGTGCAAAATTCTGCGCAGAATGTGGTGAGACGTTAGACGAAAAGTGAGGGATGGACGTTGACTTCATTTGATGAACAACACACTGTCGTAGAAGATACTGAGAACATTAAATGCCCTTCTTGTGGCGGAAATACGGAATATAATCCAGAAAGCCGCGGCTTGAAATGTCCTTTTTGTAGTCATGAAATGCCAATTGAAGCAACGTTTGAACATCATGTAGAACTGGAGTTCAATGAGGCAGGAAATAATCTTCAACATGTATGGAATGAAGAGAAACGGGTTTTCTCCTGTGATAACTGCGGGGCGGAATCGGTACTGGACGCACATATCGTGGCGGATTTCTGTTCGTTTTGCGGATCTTCTCACATATCCGTCACGAATCACGATGCCGGGATCCAACCGGGGTTATTAATTCCGTTTCAAGTCTCCGAGGAACAGGCACAGGCGAAGTTTAAAGACTGGATCAAAGGGCATTTCTTCGCACCGAATACATTGAAGAAAACATATCGAATGAATAAAATATCCGGCGCTTATTTGCCATACTGGACGTATGACAGTCAGACACAGTCACAGTATGTCGTGAGTGTCGGAAATTACTACTATGTTACCGAAACACGGACGGTCTATGAGGACGGTAAGGCTAGACAAGTGACCGAGCAAGTGCAAAAAATCCGCTTTCATCAGGAAAGCGGTAATTATCGTGAATTCTTTGATGACATTTTAATTAAGGCGTCTAGTACAGTAGAATCGAAACTATTGCAGAAAGTACAGCCTTTCCAATTAACAGGTCTTACCGATTATAAAGTGGAATACATGTCCGGTTTTCTTGCTGAGCGTTATTCTGTTTCATTACAACATGGATTTACGCAAGCCAAGGACATCATGACTAGAAGAATTGTCAACGGGATCGAGAGCAGCGTAGCCGGAGATATCGTACAGGTCGTTAACGTCTCGACAGATTATACGGATATTACATATAAACATATTTTATTGCCGATTTGGATTTCCTCGTTTCATTTCAAGGAAAAAATCTATCAATTCGTAGTCAATGGCCAAACGGGAAAAGTGTCTGGAAATTATCCCGTGAGTGTGGTAAAGATCGTTTCGTTGGTTATCTCGATTGTGGTCATTTTGTTCATCATTTACTTGTTCATCGGCAGCTAACGACAATTTGACATTTCATTGAGTACATGACATAATCATGAAAATAGTATGGAACGGGCATTGAGGAAGATCAGTAGACGGGTGACGGATAGAAGAGAGCATGGCCGAGGCTGCAAGTCATGTATCCCACTCCCCTTCGAACCTCCTTTCGAGCTGTCGTGGAAACACGACCGTACCTTCTGCGATAAAGGAGACTTGAAGTTGTGCTGTCTCAAACAGCAAATTTAGGTGGCACCGCGGAAACCAAGCGTTTTCGTCCTGAAACACAGGACGGGAGCGCTTTTTTATTTTGGGGAGGATGTAAGACATGGAAAAGATTTTATTTGTAGGCGCCGGACAAATGGCAGAAGCAATTATTGCGGGGATTGTCAATAAACGAGTTATATATGAAGACAATGTCTATGTGATGAATCGTTCAGATACCGAACGTTTAGATGAACTGGAGGCGCGTTATGGCATTACGAAAGTATGCGAAGACCGAGATTTCATTAAAAAAGTGGACTTGGTTGTACTCGCGACGAAGCCGAAAGATGTAGAGAAAGTGATGGAGGATATTGCACCTTACCTCGGGGAAGATACGACGGTTCTCTCCGTCATTGCAGGCATTTCCATCAATACATTCGAAAAAGGTCTAGGCAAACGTCCGATAGCACGCTCAATGCCGAATACGTCGGCGACAATTGGAAAATCAGCAAGCGGGATCGCATTTAATGATGCAGTTTCAGAAAGAATGCAGCAATCGATCTTAAGCTTGCTGAATGCAATTGGTATCGTCAAAGTCGTCGAAGAAGATGATTTACATGCCGTAACCGCCCTTTCTGGTAGCGGTCCTGCGTATATCTACTATTTGGTAGAAGCGATGGAAGAAGCAGCGGTAGCGCAAGGTCTAGATGCGGTGGATGCACGTGAATTGATCGTCCAAACGATTTACGGTGCTGCGTCCATGTTGAAGAAGACTGGCGAAGAGCCGAGTTTATTGCGAGAAAATGTTACGAGCCCTGGCGGTACAACAGCAGCGGGTTTGCGATCACTAGAAGACCACAACTTCAAGACCATTATTTCGGACTGCTTGATCAGTGCGGAAAACCGTTCACGTCAACTAGGTTCGTCAAAATAAAAACTAAGCATCCATTGGTCCCCTTCAAGAGTGAGCCCATCTGGATGCTTAGTTTTTTTGTAGCTTAATCAATTGTCCGTGTTTCCATTGAAAACGCGCGAAATCATCTGCAATCGAAATCGCATCGAATACGTCGGTACCTTCTGCTAAGAAAGCTGGCATTTCGCCTGGCATGAAACGTGCGCTAATATGGTTCGCAATGAGGTTTTTCGCATTGGCTTCCTTTGCGACGGTTGCCGCTTCAACAATCGTTGAATGACCGAATTCCTTTGCACCTGCTGCATATTCATTCGTAAACGTCGCTTCGTGAATCAAAATATCGACGTCTTGTGCCAGTTCAACCGAAGCCTGGCAATATGAAGTATCTCCGATGATGGCAATCACAAAACCTTTTTTCTTATCTGTCGTCACGTCTTGGCTGTATACTGTCTGCCCGTTCTCAAGCTCCACGTCAAAACCGTCTTTCAAACGCTGCAACATAGGACCTTTTGGAACGCCTTGCTCTATTGCTTTGTCGATCAATAACGTCCCTGGCAATTCTTTTTGTTCAATACGGAAGCCGAAACTTTGAATGACATGTTGGACTTCTTTTGCATAGACTTTGAATTCATCCGTTTCAAGAATTAACCCTTCATGGACTTCATGCACGTTCAACTTGTAGGGCAAGTACGTTCCCGTCACTTTATACGTAAGCTGCAACCATTCTTTCAAACCGGCAGGACCGTACAGATCAACGGAATCATCTCCGCCTAAAAATGCCCGTGAGCTGAGGAAGCCGGGTAATCCGAAAATATGATCGCCATGCAAATGGGTGATAAAGATTTTTGTAATCTTCTTCGGCTTGATAGCACTGTGTAGCAATTGATGCTGTGTTGCTTCACCGCAATCGAATAACCAGTTTTCCTTATTCTCGTCTGTCAAATCTAAAACGAGCGCTGACGTATTGCGCTGTTTTGACGGCATCCCTGCGCCTGTGCCAAGAAATTCTATATCCACATTCTTTGCCTCCTTGCTATTTCTTCGTACATCCTTTTTTAATAATACCATCTCCGAAACGCTGTGTCAGACTCGACATTAACTGATCCATTTCATATTCTTTTTCCTGTTGCTCAAAATTATCGAATGTAAGTTGCTTCACCATTTCAGATCGTTCGATGACGTTGGCCGCCGTGATACCTAGCAAGCGGATTGGCTCATGGTTCCAGTGTTGCTGGAATAATTGAAGAGCTACTTTCGTAATATCTTCCTCAAGATAAATCGCTTGTTGAAGTGTTCTGCTTCTCGTCGTGTTTTGCCAGTCAGCATAACGAATTTGAATGCTAATTGTCATGCCGGCCAGCAGTTTCGTTTCCAGTCGTGCAGCTACCTTTTTCGCGAGCCGTTCAAAAATCGGAACACAATCATCGAGTTCTGTTAGATCAACAGGCAATGTAGTGGAACTGCCAATACTTTTACGTTCGTCTGCACTTTCAGGATCAACTGGCCGTGTATCCATTCCGTTTGCCCGTTGTTTAAGGCGCAAACCATTTTTGCCAAGTAGCGCTTCCAACGTGATTTTTTCAGCAGTGGCCAAATCACCCATCGTTTTAATATCTGCGCTATGCAATTTTTCTTCCGTTCGTTTGCCTATGCCGTGCATGTCAATGACTGGCAACGGCCACAGCATTTTCGGCACTTCGCGTTTACGTAAAATGGTGATACCCATCGGCTTTTTCATATCAGACGCTGTTTTCGCAAGAAATTTATTCGGTGCAATTCCTATTGAACATGGCAGATCGAGTTCTGCTAAAATACGCATCTGGATTTCCTGAGCCAAATCATACGCACGTGTCAATCCGCCAATCTCCGTCGTATCGATATACGCTTCATCGATTGAAACAGGTTCGACCCATTCTGTATAACTTCGTAAAATATCAAATACTGAATCGGACATTTGCCGGTATAGTTCATGCCGTGGCGGAACGATCGTTAAATTTGGACAGAGTCGTTTAGCTTCTCCTACGGTCATAGTCGTGTAGACACCGAATGCCCTTGCCTCATATGAACAGGTCACGAGAATTCCTCTGCGTTCTTTCGGGTTGCCAGCGACCGCTAGGGGTATTCCTTTTAATTCAGGATTCGCAGCCTGTTCAACAGAGGCAAAGAAGCTGTTCATATCAAGATGCATAATGACCCGTGGATTAGCGATTGTCAGATCCGTCATGTAAACACCTTTCTTTCCTGGGAAATAATTATGTAATAGGAAAAAGCGGCAAACCGACTTCAGTCTGCCACTCTTTCCATTTTATCAAATGTATGTTCTTTTTGCCTACTAATTTGATTGGTGCTGCTCTTTCATATAACTGGAGATTTCATCCATGCCATGGAGGGAATCCGCCATAATATTTGGATCAATAACCGTCACTACACGATCATCTAGATTCGCTACTGTTACAAAGTAAGGCGTCTTGGAATACGCTTTTAATGCAGTAGACGTTAACCGATCTTCTGGCAATTCGAGGATCTCTCTTGCATCTAGCACTAATAAACCGACTTCCAACTGATCCGTTTTCACAACCACTACGTGCGTATCATTATCCCGTGGGGTCGCCTGATGATACAGGATCTGACTTAAATCTAGAATAGGAACCAGTTCGCCACGCGATTTCATCAGTCCGAGTAAATACGAAGGAAGATGAGGAATCGGTGTGACGTACTCCAGTTTCTCGATGGATATTACCGATTCCACTGGAAGCGCATATTCTTCATTGCCCGTCCGTACAATCACAGTTTGCATAGTTGCACCTTCTTTCAAGGCTGTTTGTTGAGACTGTTACACCGCGCGGATTGCTTGACCGACAATCTCAAGTACTAATTCCGTCAGCTTTTCCAACTCTTTCACCGGCATACGTTCATTCTTCGTATGAATCTCTTCATAACCAACAGACAATGTCACAGTAGGGACTCCCATACCGTTGAAGACGTTGCCATCACTTCCACCGCCACTCGTCATGATCTTCGGTTCACGTCCTACGTTGCGGATGGACTTCATCGCCACTTGCACGACTTCTTCGTCATCCCCAATTGAGAAACCAGGATACATAAGTTGTGTAGTAGTTTCAGCTTTGCCGCCTAAAGCTTCAGAAGTCGTTGCGAATTTCTCGACCATTAAGTCGATTTGATTCTTCATTTTATCAGGATTAATCGAACGAACTTCCGATAAAATGAAAGCCTCTTCACAAACGATATTCGTTGCTTTTCCACCTTCAAAACGACCGATATTCGCAGTTGTCTCTTCATCTATACGGCCAAGCTTCATGCCCGCAATAGATTTAGCAGCGAGTGAAATCGCAGAAATTCCTTTTTCAGGGGCAACGCCAGCATGCGCTGTTTTTCCGTAGATCGTCGTCCTTAATTTCGACTGGTAAGGAGCAGCTGTAACAATGCCGCCTACCTCGCCGTCGCTGTCGATCGCAAAACCATATTTTGCGTGTAAGTAGTCCGGATTCATCGCTTTCGCGCCTACTAATCCACTTTCCTCACCCGCTGTAATAATGAATTGAATCGGACCATGTGGTTTGTCTGACTCTTGGATCACTTTGGCCATTTCCAGTAGAGCGGCAATGCCTGCTTTGTCGTCGGCACCTAAAATCGTCGTACCGTCACTGTAGACATAGCCGTCTTCTTTGACGATTGGCTGAATAGATTTCCCTGGCACTACTGTATCCATATGACATGTGAAGAATATCGGATCCGCGTCAGCCACTGTACTCGGCAAGTTGGCAATCAAATTGCCCGCGCCGTGACCTGTCTTTTCCGCTGTGTCATCTTCTGTTACGTCAAAGCCCAATGCTTGCAGTTTCTTCGTCAAAATATCTGCAATGTTTCGTTCGTTTTTAGTTTCAGAATCAATTTTTACTAACTCCAAAAATTCTTGGAGTAATCGTTGTGTATTCAAGATGTAAGACTCCTTTAGTTATAGAGGTATGTTGCCGTGCTTTTTCTTTGGACGATCTTCGTGCTTATTGCGCATCATTTCAAGTCCTTGAAGCAATTTGATACGTGTTTCGCGTGGATCGATTACATCGTCGATCATGCCGTGTGAAGCTGCAACATATGGATTCGCAAACTTTTCACGGTATTCTTCGATTTTCGCAGTACGAGTTGCTTCTGGATCTTCACTATTTGCAATATCACGTGCGAAGATAATGTTCGCCGCACCTTCAGCACCCATTACAGCTACTTCTGCGTTCGGCCAAGCGAGTACTAAGTCTGCACCGATCGATTTAGAGTTCAATGCAACATATGCGCCACCGAAAGCTTTACGCAAGATCAATGTGATTTTTGGTACAGTTGCTTCCGAATAGGCATACAGAATCTTCGCACCGTGACGAATAATTCCGCCATGCTCTTGCTTGATTCCAGGGAAGAAGCCTGTCACGTCTTCAAATGTAATCAATGGAATATTGAATGAGTCACATGTACGGATGAAACGTGCAATTTTATCAGAAGAGTTAATATCTAGTCCGCCTGCCATTACTTTCGGCTGGTTACAGACAAATCCTACTGTTTCACCTTTCATGCGTGCATAGCCAACTACCGCGTTCTTTGCGAATTCAGGCTGGATTTCGAAGAATGAACCTTCATCCACTACTTGCTCCAACACTTTACGCACGTCATATGGACGAATTGTTTCGAATGGAACCGTATCCGCCAAATCTTCGCGATAATCATCTTGTTCTTCAAATGGCTGAGTTGGTGTCTTTTCTGTATTGTTCTGTGGTAGATATGTTAATAGATCGCGAGTTTTTTGCAATACTTCTTCTTCACTTGCCCCACGAAGATGCGCGTTACCACTGATCGTGTTGTGAACTTTTGCTCCACCCAGATCTTCAGAAGTAATTTTCTCGCCTGTGACCGTTTCAATAACTTTTGGTCCCGTGATGAACATCTGACTCGTTTTATCTGTCATAATCACGAAGTCTGTGATCGCAGGTGAATACACCGCGCCACCTGCACAAGGCCCAAGGATAACTGAGATTTGTGGAATAACTCCAGAATAGATTGCGTTACGGTAGAAAATTTCCCCGTACCCATCAAGAGACAATACACCTTCTTGGATACGCGCGCCACCTGAATCGTTCAGACCAATAAATGGTGCACCGTTTTTCGCAGCCAAATCCATTACATTGGCAATTTTCATTGCGTGCATTTCACCTAAAGCACCGCCAAATACCGTAAAGTCTTGGGAGAATAAATAGATAGGACGACCATGGATTTTACCGTAACCTGTTACGACACCGTCACCAGGTCCTTCTAGCTTGTCCATACCGAAATCACGTGTACGATGAACAACGAATGGATTCAACTCTACGAATGTACCTTCATCAAGTAAAATTTCAATACGTTCACGTGCAGTAAGTTTACCTTTTTCGTGTTGTTTCATGATTCGCTCATCGCCGCCACCCAACTCGATTTCGCGTTTCTTGTCGTAAAGTTCATTAATTTTATCGTAGATGTTCATCTATTATTCCCCCTTAGTCTTTTCGCATAATTCATAGAGCACGCCATATGATGATTTGGGATGCAAGAACGCGACTTCTGCTCCGCCAGCACCTGGTTTTGGTTCATTTGAAAGTAGTTGAACGCCCTTTTCTTCCAATTCCTTCATTCTTGAACGAATATCCGTTACACCGAATGCGATATGGTGAACCCCTTCACCGCGTTTTTCAATAAACTTCGCAATAGGGCTTGTCTCTGTCATCGGTTCAAGCAACTCGATCTTGACATTATGCGCATCTATGAACGCCACTTTAACCCCTTGGCTAGCCACTTCTTCTATAGCGATGACTGTCAAACCGAGTGTATCTATGTAATAGTTAACTGATTCATCTATACTTTTTACAGCAATTCCTATATGATCTACTTTGTTCATAGCACATTCCCCCTTTTACTACGATTCTACTATCTGAACACATAACAGCCATTCTAGTTGTGAAAATCCTTATTTCTGTTAAAATAGAAACAAACCAATTCCAACGCATAAGGAGTTTTGCTGCATGAGTAATAAAAAAATTCAAAAAACAGTTGTTTACTTAATGATCGTCGCTATGATCGCATCTACCATGGTCATGGGTCTCAGCATGTTCTTATAATTTGTAATGACAGTTCGCATATGAAAATATGCGAACTGTTTTTTATTACCTTCTAGCTGCATGCGCCAGTCTCTCGGATCGCTTCGGTCCTGATTCAAAAGGCAAGTTCGGCCTTTTGCTTCAGGCCCTCCAGCGTCTGTCGAGACTAGACGGCGCATTCCGCTTTAGTTATTAAAGCTCTTCACAGTGCTCTTCAAATTGTTCTTGAAGATTGACAACGACTGACATCGGGTCATGTCCTTCGATTTCAAAACGTCCTACTTCACCGATCAGTTTGCCGTCTTTTAGCAAAGCGAATGATGGAGAAGATGGGATGTGATCTTCACCGAAGTGCATACGTGCTTGTGCAGTTGCTTCTTTGTCTTGTCCAGCAAATACGGTTACTAAGTGATCAGGACGCTTGTCGTAATGTACTGCGTGTGCAGCTGCTGGGCGTGCAATTCCGCCAGCACATCCACAAACCGAGTTGATCATTACTAATGTCGTACCCGGTTGCTTGAATGCTTCCTCTACGTCCTCAGGTGTTTTCAACTGCTTGTAGCCGCTTGCTTCCATTTCGGATCTCGCTTGGTTCGTCATATCGTTCATGTAAAAATCAAAGTTCATAGTCATTTTACAGTATCTCCTCTCTTGTACTCTATAATTGTGATAGCCTCTTCAGTTCCGCTACGACACTTCCCTGATCATTATTTGACTATCCTCTTCAATCATAGCATATCCCTACAGGAATTAAGAAGAAAACAATCGATCAATTGCTCCTGTTACAGTTAAATGTCCGTCTAACAATTCTTCCTCAAGTGCCTTCACCTGCGTTTTTCGTCCTGGCTCCGAGAAAAATGAATCAATCAAGCGATCTCGGATCATCGAATGGAACCAATCACGAGTCTGATGCTGACGCCTTGTGTCCCAATGATTCTTTTCTTTCATTTCATTTTCAAATTCCAAAACCGTTTCCCATACCGCTTCTAAGCCGGTCTTTTCTATAGAAGAAACCGGTTGTACTCTCGACGTCCATTCGGGAGATGCAGGTTGCAGCATGTGCATGATTCGAGTATATTCACGCACCGTTTTTTTAACGAGCGGCTTATTGGCACCATCATTCTTATGCACCACAACACCATCCGTCAGCTCCATGATCCCCTTTTTCATTCCTTGCAGTTCGTCACCGGCGCCAGTCAACACAAGCAATAAGAAATAATCGACCATACCGCGGACAATCGTTTCACCTTGGCCAACCCCTACCGTTTCAATCAATATGACGTCATAACCCGCCGCTTCACAAAGTAACATCGTTTCGCGAGATTTCTTATGCACGCCACCAAGTGTTCCCGCTGACGGAGAAGGACGGATAAAAGCATTTTTATGCCGTGCCAACTCCTCCATACGGGTCTTGTCACCTAAGATACTTCCACCAGTCAATGTCGAACTTGGATCAATCGCAAGCACCGCCACTTTATGGCCCATATCCGCAAGCATTAGACCAAACGCCTCAATAAATGTACTTTTTCCGGCACCCGGCACACCTGTAATCCCAATCCGGATACAGTTGCCCGTTTTCGGCAGAAGATTAGTCAACACTTCCTGACCGACCTTCTTATCGCTAGGCTTCGTACTTTCAAGCAACGTAATACCTCGTGCCAAATACAAACGAGAGCCATTTTCTATTTCCTGTTGCAATACATCCAAGTTTTTGTGAGATGGATCTTTCTTAACAAAGCGTTTACGTGAAGAGGCAACAAATCCATCATGTGTGGATTCTATTCCGCGCATCACATGCATTGCTGATTCATCTCGTCCGTTTTGTTTTTCTGTCAATCCGTCACTTCCTCATAGCCGAGCTGTCGGTAAATCTCCTCAATGACTTTTTGAGCTGCCACTGGAATGACTGTACCCGGACCAAAGATTGCGGCCGCACCATTCTTGCGTAAGAAATCGTAATCCTGTGCCGGAATAACGCCACCTACTACGACTAAAATATCTTCACGATTAATTTTTTTCAGTTCTTCACGCAATGTCGGCACCAATGTTTTATGACCTGCTGCTAGTGAACTCACACCGATGACGTGCACATCATTTTCCGCGGCCTGCAAAGCTGTCTCTTCAGGGGTCTGGAATAAAGGACCAATATCTACATCAAAGCCTAAATCAGCGAATGACGACGCGATGACTTTTGCTCCACGGTCATGTCCGTCCTGACCCATTTTCGCGACCAAAATACGTGGACGACGCCCTTCGTTTTCCAGGAACTCATCTGTCATATCTTTTACTTCTTGAATTTCTTCTTCATTTGAGAAGTTCGCGCTATATACACCACTCACTGAACGGATCACCGCCTTATGTCTGCCGGATACGGATTCAATCGCATCCGATATTTCACCGATGGTTGCGCGCGCTCTTGCTGCGTCAACTGCCAATGCAAGCAGGTTCCCTTCACCGCTCTTCGCCGCTTCCTTGATCGCCGTAAGAGTCGCTTGAACTACTTTCTCATCACGCTTGTCCTTCATATCGTTAATGCGGTCAATTTGCTTCTGACGTACCATCGTATTATCGATGTCTAAAATATCAATTGCATCTTCTGTATCCAAACGATATTTATTAACGCCGACGATTGTTTCCGCCTTCGAATCAATTTTTGCCTGACGCTTAGCTGCAGCTTCTTCAATCTTCATTTTTGGCAAGCCGGTTTCAATCGCTTCCGCCATGCCACCAAGTGATTCAATTTCACCAATTAATTCCCATGCTTTCTCCATTAACTCTTCCGTTAATTTCTCCACATAGTATGAACCGCCCCAAGGGTCAATTACTTTCGTCATCATCGTCTCTTCTTGTAAGAACAACTGTGTGTTACGTGCAATACGAGCCGAGAAGTCTGTCGGTAATGCGATCGCTTCATCCAATGCGTTCGTGTGCAATGACTGCGTGTGACCCATGGAGGATGCGTTTGCTTCGACCAATGTGCGTGTTACGTTGTTGAACGGATCTTGCTCCGTCAAACTCCAGCCTGATGTTTGGGAGTGTGTACGCAATGCGAGTGTCTTCGGGTTTTTCGGTTCAAACGACTGCATCATTTGTGCCCAGATTTTTCGTGCCGCTCTCATTTTCGCTACTTCCATATAGTAGTTCATGCCAATCGCCCAGAAAAATGACAAACGAGGTGCGAATGAATCGATATCAATCCCCGCCTTCAAACCTGTCCGAACATATTCCAAGCCGTCAGCAAGTGTATACGCAAGCTCGATATCCGCTGTTGCTCCAGCTTCTTGCATATGGTAACCCGAGATCGAAATCGAGTTGAATTTCGGCATATTTTCAGACGTATACGAGAAAATATCCGCAATGATCCGCATCGACATAGCCGGTGGGAAGATATACGTATTACGTACCATATACTCTTTTAGAATATCATTCTGAATCGTACCAGAAAGTTTTTCAGGACTTACACCAGACTCTTCAGCCGCTACGATATAAAATGCCATGATCGGCAATACCGCACCGTTCATTGTCATCGATACCGACATTTGATCGAGCGGAATACCTGCGAATAAAATCTTCATATCTTCAATAGAGTCTATGGCAACACCCGCTTTACCTACGTCACCTGTTACACGAGGATGATCAGAGTCATACCCACGGTGAGTCGCAAGGTCAAACGCAACAGAAAGTCCTTTTTGCCCCATCGCCAAGTTGCGACGGTAAAACGCGTTACTTTCTTCCGCTGTAGAAAATCCAGCATACTGACGAACGGTCCAAGGACGCGCTACATACATCGTCGGATACGGTCCACGCGTGTTTGGCGCGATACCGGGGAAGTCTTTCAAATGCTCCGTGTTTTCAATGTCTTTTGCTGTATAGACAGGCGCTACATTGATTCCTTCATTCGTTAAAAAATTCTCTTTTGACAATGCGTGTTGTGAGAGTTCATTGAGTGATTGCTCTATATTCACTTTACGGAAATCAGGTTTACTCAACGGAACGGCCTCCTTTAGTTTGCGTAATAATAGTATTCAACTTTTCAATTTTATCCTGTCCTGCGAAAATGAAACCATTTAGTCCATTTGCAAGCCACTGATCTGCTGTTTCTGATGGATATTTACCCGCTGTATCGATTAAACTATTTCCTTTATACGAAGCTAAGAAGTTGGTTACAGCCTCTTCTGTATCAGCAGCCGATGCACAAATCACTGCATAATCCGGCTGTTGCTCATCGATCCAACTGAGCGCTTGATCGGTTTTCTCGAAAGAAGGACTCCACGTCGCTTCGATGCCACCAACTGCCAAGAATCCACTGACAAAATCTGCACGTGGTTTATAATCTTTCAACGCGCCAAAGTTCAGTAATACAGTTTTCGGCAACTCAACTTTTTGCTTAGAACGAATATGTTCAAACGGCTCAGACAATCGTTTCGATACCGTCACGGTTGATTCATTCGCATAATTCACATCCGTCAATTCCGCATAAACATTCGTGCCGATCAACGTCTTCTTGCCCGTCGCCATTTCTTTCTGGCGCTGCGCGTAAAGCTTGCTTAATTCACCAGACTGCAAGAAGGCTTGATAACCGCCATTCTCTTCAATCTCAAGAAACTTCGCCCATGATTTACGAATTAATTCAGTAGTCAACGATTCAATGAAGTATGAACCACCTGCAGGATCAAGAACTTGATCGATATGTGTTTCTTCCTTCAGAATCAATTGAATATTTCGAGCGTAACGATTCGAACTTGGTGACGTTCCCGTCAAAACATCATGTGGTAATACCGTCAGCCAATCCGCGCCACCTAAAATGGCTGAGAATGCCGAGTTGCCGCCACGTAATAAGTTTACATACGGATCGAGTTTCGAGTATGAACGCAATGAGGTAATACCTAGCAAAGGCACTTGCTTCGCATTCTCTACGCCGTATGCTTCGTTAAATAATTTCCACAACACGCGGAACGCACGGAACTTCGCAATTTCCATAAAGAAGTGTGTGTCAGCAGCAAATCGTGCATAGAAGGCGTTTGTGAATTCTTCAAACGAAGAGACTTCTTCCGCAAGTTCAGCTGCGATTGAAAGTGCTAGCGCGAGTTCTGTTACCGCGTCCGCACCTTCATGATGCGCTGTCCATAAATCGGCACCCTTTGTGCGGACTCCTGAGAATCCCTCAGGTATTACCGAAGCCGCACTGATGCAAATTCCTGTAACGTCTTTGCGCTTTGCATCTTCTATATAAGTAAAGGCTTGCAATATCGGATCATTGCTTTGCACTTCAGTGAATAAAATTGGGTAGTGCGTAATCAGTTCAGCTACTTGCTTAATGTCCGGTTCCGCCCAAACTAAAGGCTTCAGTCCGTTGTAAGCGATTGCTTCATTTCCCCGCGCCAAAGATTCTTTCATCTGCTCGACAAACTGTTCCCCATTTGTTGCACTAACAGGTTGTGCAATAGTCCAGCCGAACGCAGGTTTCGTTACGCGTGAAACTTCCAATTGGTCCAAGTCTTCTTTAGTATAAAGTGGATTGAGTTCAATGCCCTCAATCGTTTTTGTGTACAACGAATCAAAAGACTTTCCTTTAAGTGATAATACAGCCGCTTCTTTCCATTCAGTAAAGTTGGGGGCTGTGAATGTAAATGTTTTCATATTATGTATAGGCATAATGGTGCTCCTTCCCCTTTTTTAAACCATTAATAATTCTAGTGTACCGCAGAGTACGTTATGAAGAAAGGGGGAAATCAGAAGTTTCCGTCTAATATCGTTATATTCATACAAATTAATGACTTTTTATGCGTGAGCTATTGAATTATTTGAGTGAATGGGATACATTCAACATCTTTTAATTGGAAAAATGGAAAAATTAATGAAAGCCAATTCGTTTGCGCTCATTCATTCGTGTAAGCGCTCATACTTTCGCTGTATCCGCTCTTAACTTCCTACAAACGCTCATACCTCACACGTATCCGCTCTATATTTACCTCTAACTGCTCATAAAGTTTGTCTAGCCGCTCATTACGCAATTATTAGCCCACTTCATATCAAAATTTCACTGCACTTTATAGCTACTAAGTGATCAACATCTATCGTCAAGATCCCACACTCACTACTTTCCCTCCAAAAGATCAAAAACAACCTCCAAAACCAAGTTTGGAGGTTGCCGAATCTCAATATAAAGATGTCTTATCTTTAGCCATGCCTTCCAACAACTCTTTCACACGTGCAAGGAAACGTCCACAAACGAGTCCATCAAGCACACGGTGATCAAGCGACAGACAGAGGTTGACCATATCACGTGCAGCCATCATGCCATTGTCCATAATAACTGGACGCTTGACGATCGACTCCACTTGCAAAATAGCGGCCTGCGGATAATTGATGATGCCCATTGACTGGACGGAGCCAAATGAACCCGTATTATTGACAGTGAACGTACCGCCTTGCATCTCTGTCGACTTCAGCTTACCGTTACGTACTTTTCCTGCCAACTCATGAATTTCGCGACCAATACCTTTGATCGTCTTTTCATCCGTTTCTTGGATGACTGGAACATATAACGCATCGTCGGTTGCCACCGCAATCGAGATGTTGATGTCTTTTTTCATGACGATCGTATCGCCTGCCCACATCGAGTTCATTTCCGGGTATTCCTTCAACGCTTGTGAAATAGCCTTGATAAAGAAGGCGAAGTACGTCAAATTGAATCCTTCTTTTTCTTTGAATTCCTTCTTGACGCTATCCCGCAATAGCACGAGTTCTGTTACATCCACTTCTATCATCATCCAAGCGTGTGGTGCTTCAGTTACAGAACGTACCATATTGTTCGCAATCGCGCGACGTACACTCGTTACCGGAATTTCGATATCACCGTTTTCGAGTTTCACATTCGACGACACAGCTTGTTCAGGAGCCGACTGTTGATCGGAAGATGCCACTTGTTGTTGCGGCTCTTCTTGAACAGCAACTTCTTGTGGTGCTGTTTGCGACTGTGCTCCGCCACTTTCAATGAATGCCTGAATGTCTTTTCGTGTAATACGTCCCTCGCGTCCTGTACCGCTTACTTGTGCCAAATCAATGCCGTTTTCCTGAGACATTTTCAACACAGCAGGAGAAAATCGGCCCGCTGCCTTGCCGCCCGTCGCAGGCTGTGACTTCGCTTTCGGTGCTTCCTGGACTGGTTTCTCAGTAGGCTTTTCAGCTGGTACATCTGCTTTAGGTGATGAAACTTGTACTGGCTCTTCTGCGTCGCCTTCAATTTCAATCAAACAAACCGTTTCGCCTACTTCGATTGTATCGCCTTCTTTTGCGATGATTTCTTTGATCGTTCCTGAGAATGAAGAAGGGACTTCCGCTGTCACTTTATCGGTCGTCACTTCCGCAAGGGAATCGTATTTAGCTACCGTATCTCCTGGAGCGACAAGCCATTTTTCGATAGTTCCTTCTGTTACACTCTCACCCAGTTTCGGCATAGTAATTTTTTCAATGCCCATTTCCTTACGCCTCCTTAGTTAAAATTCCGCTAAATCCCTTGCTGCCTTTTCGACCTTTTCAGGATTCATCATAAAGAACTTTTCCATAGAAGGGGCATATGGCATTGCAGGTACATCGGGTCCTGCTAATCGTTTGATTGGCGCATCTAATTCAAATAAACAATTTTCTGCAATGATAGCCGAAACCTCACTCATGATGCTGCCTTCTAGGTTATCTTCTGTTACTAATAGAACTTTTCCTGTTTTCGAAGCAGCTTCAATGATTGCTTCTTTATCTAACGGATAGACCGTACGTAGATCCAAAATATGGACTGAAATATCATCTTCAGCTAAACGTTCTGCAGCCTGAAGTGCAAAATGTACGCACAAACCATACGTGATAATCGTTAGATCTTCTCCTTCACGCTTCACATCCGCTTTACCGATTGGCAATACATAATCATCATCCGGAACTTCCCCTTTAATTAACCGATACGCTCGCTTATGCTCAAAGAATAACACGGGATCTTCATCGCGTACTGCCGCCTTCAACAAGCCTTTCGCATCGTAAGGAGTAGATGGGATGACAATTTTCAAACCAGGCGTCGAAGCGAACATCGATTCGACTGACTGCGAATGATATAATGCTCCGTGAACGCCACCGCCAAAAGGTGCGCGAATGACAATAGGACAAGAGAAATCATTATTCGAACGATAACGAATTTTCGCTGCTTCCGAGACGATCTGATTGACCGCAGGCATAATAAAATCAGCAAACTGCATTTCTGCAATCGGACGCATACCATACATCGCAGCACCAATCGCCACACCCGCAATAGCGGATTCAGCGAGAGGTGTATCAAGCGAACGGTATTCACCGAACTGATCGTATAGCCCAGTTGTTGCTTTAAACACGCCGCCTTTACGGCCGACATCTTCACCAAGTACGAATACTTGGTTGTCGCGTTCCATTTCTTCTTTCATTGCCAGGGTGATGGCATCTATAAATGAACGAACGGCCATTATGCTTCGCCTCCCTTTTCTTCATAGACGTAGCGTAGTGCGTGTTCCGGCTTCGCGTATTCCGTCAGTTCCGCATACTCTGTCGCTTCATCAACCTGCTTTTGCACTCGTTCTTCTATTTCATCATACTTTTCATCCGTCAAGACATTAACTTCTTTCAGATAATGAATGAATGACAATAACGGATCTTGTTTCCTTTCGTCCTCAAGCTCTGCTGCATCACGATATTGACGTTGATCATCATCTGAAGAGTGTGCAGTCAGTCGATAACATACCGCTTCGACTAATGTCGGACCCTCTCCGTTTCTAGCACGGTCTGCCGCTTTTTTTACCACTTCATACACGGTCAGCGGATCTCTTCCATCTACCGTGTAGCCTGGCATACCGTAACCGATTGCACGATCCGAGACTTTCTCACATGCCATTTGTTTATCAAGAGGTACGGAGATTGCATATTTATTATTTTCCACCATAATCACTGTCGGTAATTTATGCACACCGGCAAAGTTCATGCCTTCATGGAAGTCTCCCTGATTGGAAGAACCTTCTCCAAGAGTCACGAACGTGATGAAATCTTCTTTATTCATTTTCGCGGCTAGTGCTACACCGACAGCATGTGGTAATTGCGTTGTAACAGGTGAAGATCCTGTCAATATACGATTCTTGCGTTGGCCAAAGTGACCTGGCATCTGCCGTCCACCGGAGTTCGGGTCTTCCGCCTTGGCAAAAGCCGATAACATCAAATCTTTCGGCGTCATACCGAAATGTAAGACAACTCCCATATCGCGGTAGTACGGTGCGATCCAGTCCTTTTCGTTATTCAGAGCGAATGAAGCCCCTACCTGTGCCGCTTCCTGTCCTTGACAAGAGATGACGAACGGAATTTTCCCTGCACGGTTCAGCAACCACATTCTCTCATCTAAACGACGTGCCATCAGCATCGTCTCGTACATCTGCAACACATCTTCATCTGTCAAACCCAATTCAATATGCCGATTACTCATTCCACTTCCTCCTTTACATGTGAATGGCTAGCCCATCAACCGCTAATGCCGCTTCACTGAACGCTTCAGATAATGTCGGGTGAGGATGAATTGCCGAAGATATTTCCCAAGGAATTGCATTCATCACCATCGCCAAGCCCGCTTCAGAAATTAGATCCGTTACGTGCGACCCCATCATATGGACACCGATAATATCATCCGTCTGCTGATCCACAATGATTTTCACGAATCCATCAGCATGACCGTTAACTAATGCCTTACCATTCGCCTTGAACGGGAATTTACCGATCTTCACATCAAACCCGCGATCTTTCGCTTGTTGCTCCGTCAAACCAACTGCCGCTGTTTCCGGGTAGGAGTAAACACAACGTGGTACTAGATCGTAATCAATCGAATCTACCTGTTTTCCTGCTATATGTTCGATCGCATGCAATCCTTCGTGTTCCGCTACATGCGCCAATTGAAGGCCGCCGATCACATCACCAATTGCATATATATGATCATCTTTTGTTTGATAATGATTGTTCGTTTGAATCGAGCCCTTTTCGACTTGGATATCGGTGTTTTGTAAACCGATATCATCGATTACCGGAGCGCGTCCCACTGACACCATCATCTTCTCGCTCGTGATGGACTGTTCTTCATCACCTAGCTTATAAGAAATCGTGACCTCACTGTCGTTTTTCTGCAACGACTCCGTCAAAATTTCTGCACCTAATATGAATTTTACACCGCGTTTTGCGAGCGCTTTGTGCATCGCAACAGCTACTTCACGATCTTCTGTAGCCAATATCTGCTCCAGACGATCCATGACTGTCACATCTACACCGAAATCTACTAGCATGGAAGCCCATTCGATGCCGATCACACCGCCACCAATAATCGTAATCGAAGATGGAAGCGCATTCATTAGTAGAGCTCCGTCGGATGTCATTACAGACTTTTCATCTACTTCGAGTCCAGGTAATGATCTTGGTTTTGATCCAGTAGCAATCACGAGATTTTTCAGAATCAATATTTCATTTTCATTACCGTTGTCCATTTCCACGGAAATAGTTCCAGGCATCGGAGAGAATATAGAAGCCCCTAGTATTCTACCCGTCCCATGATAGACGTCGATTTTACCTTTTTTCATCAATCCTTCAATACCTGCGTGCAATTGGTCGACAATTTTACCTTTACGTTTTTGTACTTGTGAGAAATCCAATGAGACATCTCCCGTATTCACGCCAAATTCATTCGCTTCTTGACGTGTTACGCGATAGACTTCCGCACTTTTTAGCATAGCTTTACTTGGGATACACCCGCTATGCAAACACGTACCGCCCAGTTTGGATTTCTCTACAATTGCTGTTATCAAACCTAATTGAGCCGCGCGAATGGCTGCTACATATCCGCCAGTACCGCCACCTAAAATCACTACGTCATATTCTTTACTCAACGTAAAGGACTCCTTTCGCTTACAGTATTCAAATAAATGTAGACAGGCGAGTGTAGCGGTGGACAGGTACACCCTGCCTACCGCTATGACTCATCTACTAGATTATTATTTTGATATAACACTTTTTTCATTGCGCAAGAATGTACTTCTCGTTGCGCCCACTCTTGCAATGCGCTCTTCTGCCAAGCGATCGGCAGCCTGGTAGGATGGAATGCCGTCTCGTTTTGAGATAGCGAAAATCTTTAGGATCGTGTCGTAAATACCTTCTACGCGCTTCAGTGCACGTGCTTCATTGTAACCAATTAATTCGTCAGCCACATTAATTACTCCGCCTGAGTTGATCACGTAGTCTGGAGCATAGACGATACCCATTTCATGCAAGCGATTGCCATGTTCAGGTTCCTTCAATTGGTTATTGGCAGAGCCCGCAACGACTTTTACTTTCAATTGAGGAATCGTTTCGTCATTGATTACTGCACCGAGAGCACACGGAGCAAAGATGTCCGCTTCTTGTGAGTAAATCGCGTCCGTCTCAACAGCCGTTGCTCCGAATGCTTCAACTGCACGCTGGACTGCCGCTTTATTGATATCCGTAACAATCAATTTTGCGCCTTCTTCATGCAAGTACTCACAAAGAGTGTACGCAACATTTCCAACACCTTGAACCGCTATAGTTTTATCTTTAAGTGAATCATCACCGAATGCTTCTTTCGCAGCGGCTTTCATTCCTTTGTAGATGCCGAGTGCTGTAACAGGTGAAGGATTTCCTGATGTACCTTCTCCTGAAGAAATACCCGTAACAAAATTTGTTTCCAAATGGATTAAATCCATATCATATTCTGTAGTCCCAACGTCTTCCGCTGTAATATAGCGTCCGTTTAATCCCTCTATGTAACGACCTAATGCTCTGAACAGCTCATCGTTCTTATCCGTTTTCGGATCGCCGATAATGACCGTTTTTCCACCGCCAAGGTTCAAACCTGCTGCAGCGTTTTTGTATGTCATACCTTTAGCCAGTCGCAATGCATCTTCAATCGCATCTTCTTCGCTAGCATACGTCCACATGCGTGCGCCACCAAGTGCCGGTCCAAGTGTTGTGTCGTGAATTGCAATAACTGCTTTCAATCCCGATGTCTTGTCGTAACAAAGCACCAGTTGCTCATAATCGTGATCTTCCATGTACGTAAACAATTCCATAAGTATCCCTCCAGGCTAGTAAAAGATTATAAAGATTCATGCGTATGGTACTGATTCTAAATTTCCCACGACAAAAATGCAAATTTGACACATTTTGGTCATTATTTCCGTAGGAGTTTTGCAAACAATCTACCTATATCGTACATGATGGCAGAGTCCTTGACAATCTATGACCACACGGTAAAATTAAATAGGTAAGGGGTTGAATGATATGGTACGTCTTGCTGCGTTTATTGTACTGTTGATTCCAGGGATTGCAGCGGCTCTGGGAATAAAATTAATGCGCGATTCATTGTTCGGACATCTTTTTCCGCCATTTCCATTCATCTGGATGCAGTTTTTAGGCGGTTTCATACTGTTCGCTGGTGGTCTTGGATTCTTTGCAGGCTTTTTATTACGCCGAGACCGCAGATCTGGACGGGCAGCTGACAGATTTAAAAAAGATTTGAAATAAAAGGGCCAAGGTGCACTACCTTGATCCTTTTATTTTTTTGCGTACACGCTTCGGATAATCCGTTATCCAACCTGTCACTTCGGGTGTAGTGCATAAAATAGATTCTGCACCGGTTACCCCATACATTCGTAATATCTTACCACTTTCTAGCAGATGTCTCTTAAACGGCTCTTTCCACAACCTTTTGTGAAAATGAAATGCATCGACTTCATAGGAATCAAGATTCTGCCAGTCGACCGATTTTTTTCTAAGCAATAATGCGGTTTCCATGTCAGGATTCAATTCCTTTACCATACACAATGTCTCATAATCGAATGAAGAGAGATGTACGTCTGATAACGGTTCTACGTAATGCAAGATTTGCTCAAGTACAGCCACTTGCCCATACACCGTTTCCTTTAATTCGACATTAAGCGCCAAATTATGTTCAGTGCAGAAAGTAACTACATCAAATAATAGAGGGATGGGATGGCCAAACATTCGCCTGTATCTGCTCTTACCTATTTTAATCTGTTGCAGTTCCTGTGATGTCAATTGATCAATGCGCTGATCAATTCCAGCGAGACGTGCTAAATCATTATCATGAATAACAACTAGTTGTCCGTCGCTCGTTTGCTGGACATCCAACTCGATTCCATCCGCACCTTTTTGTAGAGCCCCTAAAAATGCACGCATCGTATTTTCAAAGTAGTTGCCAGACGCGCCACGATGGGCAAATATTTTACTGTCAGACATTTAATACTCCTTCGCTTGTTATTTCGAAAACGCCTTTCGTTGCACGACTCAACATGCTAGTTTTATTACCTATTACGATCTGGACACCGGGGTGTGCTTCACGTGTGATTTCAATTTTAGGCGTGCTAGCTACTTGCACAAGTTGCAACTTATTTTTAATCGTCTGATCTAGCGATACAATTTCTTGCTGTTTTACCTGCAATGTCTTTTCTAGCCTATCCAACTGGCCTGCAGGAAGACTCGCTTTCATACTCGCCATTTCATCAAATGTCAACTCAACTTTCTTCAGCTCCGCGTGCTCCGCTTTCAGCTTTTCTGCAAGTTGCTGAATTTCTTCGAGCTCCATTTCTTTATTGACTCCTTTGACGATCAGTTTCGTCAGACGTTCATGACTATTGCCGGCCGTTGCACATACGATGGAAAACATCGCTTCTGCAACACCACCGATGATCCGACCTTTATGTTGATCAATACAAATATGATCGCCGTATAATTCAGATCCAAGTGAATAGAGGCCGATGTTCACTCGTTCCCCATAGATTTTGCAATTATTCGCATGTTTTACAAATACATTCTTTTTCGCCTTGATAATAGTTTCTCCTCCACCAAACACGCCACCTTTAATATAGACATCGCCTTCTTCGGAATAGATTTCCTTGGCGTTTGTCACACCTTCTTTTCCTTCGATGGAAATATCCCCTGTCGCATTGACTGAGAAGCCCGCCAAAACCGTTCCCATTACACGCACTGATCCATCAAATGTAATGGATCCGGTTTTCGTGCCGACGTCGTCCGGAATGATCAATTGCTTTCCAACACTAATTGCTCCGTTCAGTTCCTCAAGTGCACCGCCATGCAAAGCACGTAAGACCGTTTTGCCCTCTTCCTCAAACTCCCCAACAGATTTTCGATCATACACTAATTTACTATCCTCGCCCTTTTTAGCTGCTATCGGTTCACCAAAGACGTTATAGCCTTCAAATCCTTCTTTAGCAGGCGTCTTCTCACCTAACCAATCATCTTTCACAATCGGTGTCACGAAATTCAATTCATAGTGATCGACAGAACCATCATCCCGAAGACTAGGTTTACGATCCGGCATCGCAATATACTCAACCCGTGCATTTTCTCCTTTGACAGGCTCTTTGCCTACCGAAATGATGATTGGATTACTTGGTAGATATGGTATGCTAAACAGTTTTTCTTTATCATAGTGTACTTCTCTTTGGTCGAGTATTGCTTCCGCCTGTTTCAGGAACTGATCTTTATTTGCAAGAAATTCTTCATTTGTTGCATGAATATACAATTCTACCTTCATTTTACTAGGTGATATATATACTTCACAAGGAGCGGAGTACGAACCGATAGGATGCTGGCCTTCCGTCTGAAGAGCTTTCATTAACTCCTTGAATGAATTCAGTTTTAATCTAGGAATATCAGAAGCCAGTGTGTCAAATGACTTGAGCGGATATCCTACTTTTTTAGTGTTCATAATAATTTTGTTATTTTCTTCTAGAAGTTCAAAATATTCATTTTCAATTAACAACGAAATCCCTCCCTCTTTCATTACTAGTATAGAAGACTACAACGCACTTGAGATAGCTATTATGTGATTACACTGCATAAATAAGCATTTACTCACAGCGTTCTCCGATGTTCTTAAGCATCGAAGTAAATACTGACTTTATTCCTATCTTTCGTCTACTGCATTAACTTCGTCTTGAATTGTTGTGTGAGCGTATTTAGATTCAAAATCAAGTAAGAAATTATTATGTATTGAGCGGTTAGATAAACTGTATGAGCGCTTAGAGCTGAGTATAGAGCGGATTAGGGTGAGATATGAGCGCTTGTGACAAGGTATGGGCGGTTGCAGAGAAAGTATGATCGCTTACACGAATTAATGAGCGCAACCAAATTTGCAATCGCTAGTTATTCCCCTTTTCAACTGATAAACGAAACACCGTGCGACCTCGCGAGAACGCGTTGACCTAGACTGTCAGTACCCAGCGTATCCAATGTCATCCTTCCCTATCTACAAACGAAAACCAACTAATACACCCGATTAGTTGGTTTGTCGTAAACTCTCTATCCATTTATCACTTCAATTAGCTCACCATATGCTCCAAACGGATTTTATCCGCAATCATCGCAATAAATTCACTATTCGTCGGCTTACTCTTCAAATGATGCACTGTATAACCGAACGTTTTTGAAATTAAATCATAATTTCCACGGTTCCACGCCACTTCAATCGCATGGCGAATTGCACGTTCCACACGGGATGGTGTCGTATTATACTTCTTTGCAATATCCGGGTACAGAATCTTCGTGACCGAACCGAGCAACTCCACATCACTATAGACCATCTGAATTCCTTCACGTAAAAACGCATAGCCTTTAATATGAGCAGGCACGCCGATTTCTTTGATCATGGACGTAATCGCTGTATCGAGTACTTTCTGAGTAACGACACCTGTCTGCTGTGTGGACTCCTGTACGACAAACGAAGGTGTTGTATTTTTTGGTTTTCCTGCAGCTTTAAAAATCTGTCCGATCAAGCGGTCGAATTCAAATGGCTTTAACATGAAGTACGAAGCACCAAGATTTGCGGCTTGTGACATGACATTTTCCTGTCCGAAAGCCGTCAGCATCATGATTTGCATATCCCCCATTTTATTCGTTTCATTCAGCGTCTCTAATACTCCAATCCCGTCAAGATGCGGCATAATAATATCCAACAATAAAATATCGGGACGCTCTTCTTCTAGCATCGTCAAGCATACTTGCCCATTATTCGCTGTCCAAATTACTTCTATTTCGTCGTGCTTTTCAAAATAAGACGTCATCGTTTTCACAAGTTCTTTATTATCGTCAGCAATTGCTACCTTCACATTTTCCATAACCCATTCCCCCTGATATAAAATCGACGATCCACTTCTTTTTCCCGCTGTTTCTCTCCTATTATCGTAAGTCATCTATTTGCCAAATTCTACATTTACTTATTTTTTTATGTAAAATGATACTTCCGAACGATGCTTTCTACCTATTTCGACTTTTTTCCCTTTTCTTTGTATCGAACACCTATACTAAAAAGCAACCTGTGCTTTCGCACAGGCTGCTCTTTCACTTCTCATTCGTTCTCATCGTTTCCACGAAAAGCGCAGCCCCTTTTTCGGGCTCGTCCACGAACATATGCGTAATAGCACCGACAAACTTACCATTTTGGATCACAGGACTCCCGCTCATGCCTTGTAAGATCCCGCCCGTCTTACTTAACAGTTTCTGGTCAGTCAATAGGATGTGGAATTGTTCTTCTTCTATCTTCGTAATTTGGATGGTGAATTTCTCTACAGTAGAACCTTCTACCGTGGTGTAAATTTCTGCAGGTCCGATCGTCAATTCAAACGGTTGCATAATTTCAAGAGGTTCAGCCAACACTTTATTATAGGAATTTTTCCAATGACCAAATATTCCATACACATTATTGATTTGAATATTCCCAAGAAATTTATTCTGATCAATAATGGAGGAAATTTTATAACCTGGAATTCCTGGAGAGCTCTTCTTGATTTGGCTGATTTCAGATAAATAAATAGCTCCTTTTTCAAAAGATGGAGCAGACTGCAACGTACTATCAATGATTTGGTGCCCTAGTGCACCATACGTGCCGCTTTCTGGGTCGACATATGTCAATGTCCCAGTACCTTCCGTTCGATCCTTTAGGAAGGGCGTGACGCGCTTAATGAGCGACCCATCTGCTTGAATGGTTTCGTGCTTCCCATTACGCAAAATGTCGAGCATCATCGTAGCGCTGTCTTCTTGTAAAGCCCGTTCGAAATGAACAAGTTGCTTTGTTTCCGTACCGTTCAACTGGCGAATTATATCCCCTTTTTTTAGCCATTCCTGCTGATCCACCTTGACGTCACTCGTTACATAAATACCACTTAAATCCATTTGAATACCGATGGAGTCACCCATCGGTATGAGTGTTTCTTCTTTTGCTAATGAAATTCCAGGCACCAGGCAGAGCATCAGGACAAGCGCTAAAAGCGTTTTGAAAGATTTATTCCATCCCATGTTTCACCTCCTCAACGAAAGATACCTTTGGTATGTCCTTTCGAGGAGAAAGTATGAAAGGGTAAAATAAACAGTGCCAATTCCCATGGAAAACGTTGTGAATTCATACTTTATTTACGGAATTCCTGCTTACGTTGATCAGCTAAAAGCAAAAGTTCTTCGGCATGCTGAAGCGTCAATGTCGTAATTTCTGCACCGGAAAGCATGCGAGATAATTCTTCCGTACGTTCTGTTTTCATAACATCATGAATCGCCGTAGTCGTTCGTCCATCATGCACTTCTTTTTTGATAAGATAATGATGATCTGCCATTGCAGCCACTTGCGGTAAATGCGAAATACATAACACTTGCGAATGACTGGATATCATGGAAATCTTTTCCGCAATGGACTGTGCTACGCGTCCGCTGACTCCGGTATCCACTTCATCGAAAATAATCGATGTAACACCTTGATGTTGAGAGAAAATCGTTTTCAACGCCAGCATCATTCGAGATAATTCGCCACCAGACGCCACTCGTACCAACGGCTTAAGCGGTTCACCCAAGTTTGTGGAAATCATAAATACGACTTCATCAAATCCATTGGCATCAAATTGTCGAGGTTGCTTTTGGTGAATTTGTACTTTGAATGTGGCCTTTTCCATATATAACTGCTTTAACTGCTCTTCAATCCCTTTTTCGAGAGAAAGTGCCGCTTTTTTACGGATAATCGATAATTCATTCGCTTCTATTTCAAGATCTTCTACGTATTGTGCCAATAATTCTTGGTTTTGATGCAATCTTTCGTCACGATTGACAAGTTGATCGAGTGCATCAGCAATTTTATCGCGATAAATTAAAATATCTTCAAGCGATTTTCCGTATTTTCGTTTCAATGTCAAAAATAACGCTAACCGATCTTCGACAAATTCCAATCGATCTGGCTGGAATTCCATACCATCGATCATCCTTTTTAAATCATGCGAAACATCTTGAAGCGCATAAAAGGAAGAATTCACCGTTTCAGACATCGTTTTCAGTTCTTCATCAATCGAAGCCGCTTCTTCGAGATCGCTCATCGAATTGCCAACCCAATCAAGTCCATGCGACTCTAGAGACAATGCTTCATATGAAGTATTCAAGCGATCAAATAACCGATTAAAATGTTGAAGCTTTACAAGTTCAGACTCCAATTCTTCTTCTTCACCGACCTTCAAATTCGCTGCATCAATTTCTTCCAATTGGAATTTGTATAAATCAATTTTCTGCGCAATTTGCTGTTCATCTTGTGTTTTAGCTGCAATGAGTTGCTGGAGTTTTTTATATTTATCATATAACTCGGTATACGTCGACATCGCACGTTCAATCGGCTCACCTATAAAGAAATCTAGCAAATGAATATGACGCTTTTCGTTCATTAACTCCTGATTTTCGTGCTGACCATGGATATCGATTAGCAAGGCGCCAATCTCACGCAATATAGCAATTGTTACAAGTTTACCATTGACGCGGCAAACAGATTTCCCGTTGGTACTTATATCCCTGCGTAAAATCACAATGCCTTCTTCCGTATCAATACCAAATTCCGTCAACTTCTGCGTTACACTTTCAATATTTTTGTCGATTGTGAAAAGTCCTTGAAGCTCAGCTTTCTTCGCACCATGGCGAATGAATTCCTGTGAACCACGGCCGCCAGCGAGGAGCTGGACAGCATCAATAATAATTGACTTTCCAGCACCCGTTTCACCAGTCAGCACCGTTAGACCGTCGTCAAATGCGATTTCAAGTTGTTCAATAATAGCAAAGTTTTTAATCGAAAGTTCGCTTAACAAAGAAATCCTCACCTCGCTTATAGCATGGATAATATTTTATCTTTTACATATTCTGTCTGAGATTCTTCACGACAAATGATCAAACATGTATCGTCGCCACAAATCGTTCCGAGCATTTCATCCCAGTCTAAGTTGTCCACAAGCGATCCAACTGCCTGCGCATTACCGGGAAGCGTTTTTAACATAATAAAATGACTTGCACTGTCAATTCCCACAAACGCATCTTCCAACATACGCTTCAATTTCTCTTCCGTATTATAGCGATGGATAGGAGGTAGACTGTACTTATAATTGCCTGAAGGTGAAGGTACTTTAATCAAGTGCATTTCTTTAATATCACGCGAAACCGTTGCCTGCGTGACATCCGCACCGGCAGCTTTCAGACTCTCGACCAACTGATCCTGTGTTTCTATTTCATGGTTCGTAATAATTTCTCGAATACGTAGATGGCGTTGTCCTTTATTCAAATTTATTCACTCCGATTCTGTTGAGTCCATAAACAAAATTATACTAATCATCTAAAAAACGCGCAACTCATTGCGCGTTATGTTAAATCACTATGTGCCTGTTTCACTAATTGCTTGAAATCTTCCGTTGTAAAATCAGCTACCGCTTCGTCCTCGGCTACTAAATAATACAAGAACTCAATATTGCCTTCTCCACCTGTAACTGGCGAATACGTAGCACCTTTAACGGAAAACCCTTCTGCCACTGCCATCGCAGCGATTTTTTCCAACACTTCAAGATGTATCGCTGAATCACGGACAATACCTTTTTTACCTACTTTATCTTTACCCGCTTCAAATTGAGGCTTCACTAGCGCCACCACTTGCCCACCTGGTACGATAATGTTCTTTAGTGCCGGTAAAATCAACGATAACGAAATGAATGAGACGTCGATCGTAGCGACTTCGGGTAATCCTTCCGTAAATAAATCAACGGTCGCATGACGAAAATTTTGTCGCTCCATCACTGTCACTTGTTCGTGCTGACGGATTTTCCAAGCGAGTTGATTATAGCCTACATCCAGTGCGTAACAATGTTTCGCACCATTTTGCAGTGCGCAATCCGTAAAGCCGCCCGTTGAAGCTCCAATATCAAGAACGATCTTTTCTTTCACAGAAATAGGAAAAGACAGTAACGCCTTTTCCAGTTTCAAGCCACCACGACTTACATATTTAATCGCAGGACCTTTTACAGTCAATGGGGCATCCACTGCAATTTTTTCCCCTGCTTTTTCTATTCTTGCTGTATCAGAGTAAACGAGCCCCGCCATGATGGATCGCTTAGCTTGTTCACGGGATTCTGTTAATCCGCGCTCTACTAGCAACAAATCCACTCTCTCTTTTTTCATAGATGTACTCATACTCTCGCTCTTTCTGCTGCTTGCTGAATAGCCGCTGCGGTAACTTCTGCTACGTGATCCGGTGTCATATGGATTTCAACGAGTAGTTTGTCGACACTACCGTGTTCAATGTAATCATCTGGAATACCGATTCTTTCGAAAATCGTACCCGTATGACCTACTTGTTCTGCATATTCCATCACGCCACTGCCAAATCCACCTGCAAGCACAGCTTCTTCAATTGTAATGATCGGTTTCCCTTTAGAAAATAGCTCATCCAATAAATTCGTGTCCATCGGCTTAATGAAACGCGCGTTGACAATCGCGACATTTTTGCCTTGTGATTTTAATTGTTCAGCAGCGGAGAACGCCATAGGAATCGTTGTGCCGAACGTCAAGATTGTTGCATCTTCACCTTCTTGCAATACTTCCCATGTGCCGATTGGAATTGTATGAAGCTCTTCATCCATTGGTACACCATAACCATTTCCACGTGGGAAACGAAGTGCAATCGGACCTTCATCATAATCAATAGCTGTCTTCACCATGTGTTGACCTTCATTCTCATCTTTAGGCATCATAATGACCAAGTTCGGCAAATGACGCAAGAACGCAATGTCAAACACACCATGATGCGTTTCTCCATCGGCTCCTACAAGTCCCGAGCGGTCAATACCGATAAAGACATTAAGCTTCTGACGCGTAATGTCATGTAACATTTGATCGTATGCACGCTGCAAGAATGTCGAATAAATAGCAAGGAATGGTTTCATTCCAGTTGCTGCAAGTCCCGCAGCCATAGTCGTCGCATGTTGTTCAGCAATCCCTACATCAAAGAAACGATCTGGGAATTCTGCTGCGAATGATTCGAGTTTAGATCCTACCGGCATAGCAGGCGTAATCGCGACAATACGTCGGTCATTTCTCGCAAGCTTGCGTACCGTTTCAGAAACTAAAGCACTCCAAGCAGGGCCTTTCACAGGAGATTTCACAAAATCTCCAGTTTCAATTTTATAAGGACCTGTACCATGCCATGTACCAATTTTATCTAACTCGGCAGGGCTATAGCCTTTACCTTTTTTCGTAATTACATGAAGTAATACCGGCCCTTCCATTTTCTTTGCGTACTGCAGAGAACGCTCCAACTCTACAAAGTCATGGCCGTCAATCGGACCTAAATATGTGAACCCAAGCTCCTCAAAGAAGACGCCGTTCACTACCAAATATTTCAAACTGTCTTTCACACGTTCTGCAGCCGTCGCGACTCTACCGCCGACTGCTGGAATTTTACGTAAAAGGAATTCTAGTTCATCTTTCACATTATTGTACTTTCCAGCCGTCCGTAATTTCCCAAGAATCGAGTGCAATGCACCAACATTCGGGGCAATAGACATTTCGTTGTCATTTAGAATGACTGTGATATTCGTCTTTTCATGTCCGATATGGTTCAATGCTTCGAGTGCCATACCGCCCGTCAACGCACCATCGCCAATGATCGGAATGACAAAACTTTTTTCCTTTTTAATATCTCGTGCAACAGCCATTCCCATAGCCGCTGACAAAGATGTTGAACTATGGCCGGTTTCCCATACATCGTGTATGCTCTCTGCCATCTTCGGAAATCCGCTCAATCCTTTATATTTTCTAAGAGTATCGAACTCGCCGGCTCGGCCTGTAAGAATTTTATGGACATATGACTGATGCCCTACATCCCATAAAAATTTATCGGTTGGACTGTCGAAGAATTTATGCAAAGCAATCGTCAATTCGACAACACCCAGATTCGGTCCGATATGCCCGCCAGTAACCGATAAATTTTCAATTAGAAAATGACGTATATCTGCCGCCAGTGACTCTAACTGTTCTTTATCGAGCTCTTTTATAAAAGATGGATTGGTAATCTTTGTTAGATCCATCATGATCACACACCTTCATCAAGTAAGTAGGTCTTTCTATTTGTACGTCGCACTTTTTCTTGTTTATTAGACAAAGTAGTTGCTGTTTGTTTTCTACATTATAACAGTAACAACGTGCGACACAAATATAACGGTTCCAAATTACATATTTCGCTCAATAATGTAATCTGCTAACAAATGCAATATAGAATCCCCTAAGCCGATGGACTGTAACGCATGGATTGCTTCTTCATGACGTGCTTGTAATTGCTCTCGAGCCCCATCTAATCCAAGTAATGAAGGATACGTCGACTTTTCGCTTGAAGTATCACTGTTTGCTGGTTTGCCGAGCTGCTCGGTAGTTGCTGTCACATCCAAAATGTCATCTTGGATTTGGAACGCCAACCCAATGTTGTGAGAGAATCGGCGAAGTTGCTCGCGCTGTTCATCCGTAGCTTGTGCTAGCACAGCACCCGCTTCAATACAGTATGAGAGTAGTGCGCCCGTTTTATGAATATGAACTTCTTCCAATTCTGCTAAAGGCAATAATTTCTGTTCGCCTTTCATATCGAGGACCTGGCCTTTAACCATCCCTTGTGCGCCCGACGCTCTCGCCAGTAATCCGACGAGTTCAATCGCTGCTGCCGGTGGTGTTTCTTGAAGATCTGCGAGCGCTTGGAATGCCATTGCCTGCATCGCATCTCCTGAAAGCGTCGCCACATCTTCACCGTACACTTTATGATTAGTAGGTTTCCCTCTTCTAAAATCATCGTCATCCATACACGGTAGATCGTCGTGGATCAATGAATATGTATGTATCAATTCAACAGAAGACGCCACTTTTAACGCATCAGCCGAATCCTTTTTCATATCAAATAAAACAGCCATAACCAATAACGGACGAATCCGTTTGCCGCCCGCTTCTACGGAATACATCATGGATTCGTGCAAAACGTCTGGAATATCAGACTTCGCTAGTTGGTTCTTCAGTTCACGTTCAATTTCAGGAATCATTTCATCAACAAACGCTTGTAGTTTATTATTCATTCGGCTCACCTGCTGTCGGATCAAATGAGGATTCGTTACCCTCTTGATCAATCATGCGAATCAATTGTTTTTCTGCGTTCTGTAATTTTTTCTGACAATAGGCTGAGAGCTCCATCCCTTGTTTATACAACGTGATCGTATCATCCAAAGGCGCTTCTCCAGCCTCCAACTTCTGTACAATTTCTTCTAACTGGTGCATTGCCTGCTCGAATTGCATATTTTTATCTTCTGCCATCCTTACTCGACCTCCTTTGGAATGATTCCTTCTACTAAAGTGGAAATAGACCCATCTGCTAATTGAAGCGTCACTCGATCTCCGCTGGCTACATCTTTTATGGATTTAATCACTTCATCATCTTTATAACCGATTGAAAAGCCTCTTTCCATTACTTGTAAAGGATTCAAGGCTTGCATCATGCGCATCAGCGACACAAAATGTTGCTGACGTTGTTTAATGGTGTGCTCTGCAGCACGATGTAAACGCATTTCCAGTTGTTTCGTCTGTTGCTGTTCCAGCTGGATGCGTCGAATTGGTGTGTAGTACTGAAAACCTGCATATACACGATCGAAGTTCATCCGTTTCCCTTGAATGACTGCCTCACTGCCGCGTTGCAATCGATCTTCAAGGTGGTCAAGCTTCTCAATAAACGGCCGATATAATCGTTCCGGATATTGTAGCGGATAGGCAGCTTGAGCCGTTTCTAAACGCTTGTTCAACTGTTTAATCAAGGTCTGTACCGCTAGATAGATCGAACGCTGCTGATTTTTCAAGTATTGGAATAATTGAAGCTGATCTGGCACAGCCATTTCTGCTGCTGCAGTTGGCGTCGGTGCACGTAAATCCGCCACAAAATCCGCGATCGTCGTATCGGTTTCATGACCGACTGCACTGATAATCGGAATCCGACTGGAGAAGATAGCACGTGCTACGTCTTCTTCATTGAATGCCCACAAATCTTCAATGGAACCCCCGCCTCGACCAACAATCAATACATCGACATTTGCCATTTCATTCGCTTGTTCAATCGCTTTTACAATTGAAGGAACTGCAGTGCGTCCTTGCACGAGAGCCGGGAACAAATGCATCTCCGCCATTGGAAAGCGTCGGTTAATTGTGGAGTACATATCACGCAGCGCGGCACCCGATTCAGCTGTAATGAGACCGATTCGTTGTGGTACTTGCGGAATAGATTGCTTAAATCTTTCTTCAAACAATCCTTCTTGCTGAAGCTTCTTTTTCAACTGTTCAAAAGCTAGATACAGCGCCCCTATACCATCCGGCTCCATTGTTTGTACGTAGAGCTGGTAGGATCCTGCCGTTTCAAACACGGTCACATCACCCGTAATCAGAACATTCATACCGTTTTCAGGTTTAAATTGAAGTGTATTGGAACGGGAACGGAACATGGCCGCCTGAATTCTCGTCTTATCGTCTTTCAAAGTAAAATAAATATGTCCGGACGGATGCAGCTTAACGTTCGACAGTTCTCCTTTTACATAAACATTTCGTAAATGTGGATCTGCATCAAATTTACGTTTGACATATTTCGTTAGCGCTTGAACGGTTAAAAAAGTTTGATTGGACATGTTTCCGTCACCTGCCCTTTTATGTATAGAGAGGCGCTCATGAAGAGCGTCTCTCGTTTAGAATTACTTATTTTGCATACGTGCCTTTAATTTATTCTCCGCACTTTCGACAGTATTTTTCAATAGCATCGTAATCGTCATTGGACCTACTCCACCTGGTACAGGTGTAATAGCACTAGCCTGCTTCTCAGCTGATTCATAATCAACATCTCCACATAGCTTACCATTTTCATCACGGTTCATACCGACATCAATAACTACTGCATCTTCTTTTATGTAGTCACCCGTAATGAATTTAGCTATACCAATTGCAACGATTAAAATATCTGCTTGTTGTGTGAATTTCTTCAAATCTTCCGTACGGGAATGACAATACGTCACCGTTGCATCTTTTTGTAATAAAAGTTGGCCCATCGGTTTCCCTACGATATTACTTCTACCGATAATCACCGCGTGCTTGCCCGCAATATCTACATTGGAACGCTCAAGTAACTGCATAATACCGTATGGTGTACATGGTAAGAATGTTTCTTGACCGATCAGCATTTTCCCTACATTCATCGGATGGAATCCATCGACATCTTTTTCGGGGCTGATCGCGCGGATCACTTTGTTTTCATCAATATGTTTCGGTAATGGCAATTGCACCAAAATACCATCGATCGTATCATCTTGGTTGAGTTTCTCCACTTCAGCTAGAAGATCTTCTTCTGATACTGTTTCCGGCAATTTAGTAAGCACAGATTTCATACCTGCTTCCTTGCTGGATTTCTCTTTGTTTTTCACATACGTTTCAGATGCTGGGTTTTCCCCAACTAAAATAACAGCCAGTCCAGGTTGAACCCCTTGTGCGACTAAAGAAGCTACTTCTTCTTTTAATTCATTCCGGATTTCCTGTCCTATTGCTTTTCCATCAATCTTTTTACTAGACATGATTTTCCCACCAAACTTTTTTTATTTGTAATGAAAGTTGATCGAGCTCAAGCTTGCTACTAGTAGTGACGATTTCGGTTATTGGAATTTAGAAAGTACCCCATTAACAAAACGGCCTGACTTCTCGTCACCAAACGTCTTGCATAGCTCAATCGCTTCGTTCATGATGACCCGGTTCGGAACTTCTTCGTTATAAAGGAGTTCATAGACAGCTAATCGTAATACTGTTCTTTCGATTTTCGGCAATCTATCGATGGTCCAGTTTTCCAATTTATTTGTGATTTCACTGTCGACTTCTGTCAGGTGTTCCGCTGTGCCTCGAACTAGTTGTTCGTAAAATGAATCAAGCGGGGTTTCTACAATATAACCTATCGCTTCATCCACGTTCATCTCGCTATTATCCAGCTGAAACAATGTTTGAATTGCTTTTTCACGTGCTTCTCGTCGTTTCATAATTGTTATCTCCTCTACCGCTCATCTTCAAAACCTAATGATAGCACAAAACGCAGGAAAAGAACTAGTGGAATCAAGCGATTTTATGTCATCAGTTTACATTTTCGATCAAGATGTTCATAAATACTTGAGTAGTTGATAGCTGGTAAGGATGGATGCACCGTTGAATGACGTTCCACGCTGACACTTTCCGATACGACTTAGCACTGTTGATCAACTTTTGTTGCAGTTTGAAGTGCTTGTCGTAGATAACTGCTTAGAACTGAAGTAGGTTTCGCTCATTCATTCGTCTAAGCGCTCATATTCCATGCGCTTCCGCTCTATAGTCACCGCTAACCGCTCTACCAATGTCCACAACCGCTCATAACTTTACGCGAATGGCTCTATCACCGATTGTAACCGCTCAATGCCCGCCCCATCTCTAATGGTCTTAACGTATTTCTCGAAGTTACCCAACAAAAAAACCGAAAACAAACCTACTAAAAGGTTTGTCTTCGGTTATACGCTCATTCAATAAGACCCGCTCAGTCTTCGAAATGAATGCCCGTTATGTGAACATTCACTTCATGTGTTTGAAGCGAAGTCATATTCAAAATCGCTTGGCGAATTTCGTTCTGAATCTTCGCCGCAATCGTAGGGATGGAATGGCCATACTCGATAATGCAATACACATCGATTTTTAGTCCTTCGTCTGTCCATTCGGTTTTTACACCTTTTCCGTACATCACTTTTCCCAACTTCTCCGCAACACCTGAAGCGAAATTCCCTTGGGTAGCAATCACTCCGTTTACTTCTGACGTGGCGATGCCAATGATGACTTCGAGTACTTCAGGTGCGAGTTGGACTCGTCCGAGTGCAGCATCTCCAGACGGTGTCATTCCGACAAACGATGCATTTGTTTTATCAGCCATTACACTTCACCTCCAATTATTTCATGACATCGTACTTTTCTAAGAACTTTGTATCAAAATCACCAGACTGGAATATTTCGTCGTCCATTAAGTTCGCATGGAAAGGAATCGTTGTATGGACGCCTTCCACTACGAACTCATCCAATGCACGTTTCATCCGAGCGACCGCTTGCTCACGCGTATCCGCATGAACGATCAGCTTTGCGACCATTGAGTCGTAAAACGGTGGAATCGTATAGCCAGGGTACACTGCTGAGTCAACACGTACGCCAAAGCCGCCTGGAGGCAGATACATTGTCACTTTACCGGGTGATGGCATGAAATTCTTATCCGGATTTTCTGCGTTGATCCGGCATTCAATAGACCAGCCATTGAATTGAATATCTTCTTGTTTAAACGCTAATTCTTCGCCTGCTGCTACTTTTAGCTGTTGTTGAATCAAATCGATCCCTGTAATCATTTCTGTTACAGGATGTTCCACTTGAATTCGTGTATTCATTTCCATGAAGTAGAACTTTTGATTAATATGATCAAAAATGAATTCTACAGTACCTGCACCACGATAGTTACAAGCTTTAGCCGCTTTAACAGCCGCTTCACCCATTTCCGAGCGTAGCTCAGGACTCAACGCAGGAGATGGAGCTTCCTCGACAAGTTTTTGCATACGGCGCTGTATAGAACAATCACGCTCACCTAAGTGAATCGCGTTGCCATACTTGTCCGCAAGCACTTGAACTTCTACGTGACGGAATACTTCGATATATTTCTCAATATAGACGCCTGGGTTACCGAATGCCGCAGCCGCTTCTTTTTGAGTGATTTTAACGCCTTTAACTAGCTCGTCTTCATCACGCGCTACCCGAATCCCTTTACCACCACCACCAGCTGTTGCTTTGATGATCACGGGGAATCCAAGTTCTTTTGCAATTTCAAGTGCATGGTCTGCGTCATCTACAATGCCGTCAGAACCAGGAACGATCGGAACTCCTGCAGACGCCATTGTATTACGCGCAACATCTTTTGTACCCATTTTGGAAATGGCCGCTGCAGTTGGTCCGATAAATTCAATATTTACTTCTTCACAAAGTTCTGCGAAGCTCGCGTTCTCTGCAAGGAAACCATAACCAGGATGGATCCCGTCACAGTCAGTTGCTTTTGCAGCACTGATGACGTTTGAGAAGTTCAGATAACTGTCAGTCGATAGACGTGGTCCGATGCAAACTGCTTCGTCTGCTAGTTGAACGTGTAGCGCCTCTGCATCTGCTTCAGAATAGACAGCTACAGTTTTAATACCCATTTCTTTACACGCACGAATAATCCGTACGGCAATTTCTCCACGATTTGCAATTAATACTTTTTTCATTAGATACTCCCCCTTAGTTTTCTCTAACAAGGAATAAAGGCTGTCCGTATTCCACAAGTTGACCGTCTTGTACTAAGATTTCAACGATTTCACCATTCACTTCTGATTCAATTTCGTTGAATAGTTTCATTGCTTCTACGATACAAACGATGGATTCAGCTGTCACTTTATCACCTTTTTTAACGTATGCTTCTGCGTCCGGTGATGAAGCCTTATAATATGTTCCAACCATAGGGGAAGTAATTTTGTGTAGTGTTTCGTCAGTCACCACTTCAGCTGCTGGAGCTTCTGGTGCCGCTGTTGGAGCTGGAGCTGCTACCGCCGCAGGTGCTGCTGGAGCTGGCGCTTGGACTGGAGTCGGTGCTGCTTGTGGTGTTTGTGGTGTTTCTGTAACCGTTGTCACGGCCTGTCCGTCATTTTTCTCTAGTTTAATCTTGCCACCATCTGATTCCAATGAGAACTTCTGGATGGATGATTGATCGATTAGCTTAATAATTTCTCTGATTTCTTGAATTTTCAACATATCTGATTCTCCTAACTAATTTTTCTTGCTACCATATTCTATGATAGTCGTTTTACAGTAAATATGGAATAGCAAAGACACAAATTATTCTATTATTCTTGAAAGATACCGTTTGTTTGCAAATTTTGTGACAATTTATTCAAAAAAACGCCAATGTGTTACCCTCAAGTATTATCAGGTTTACCCATTAGCGTAAAATATGAATGAAATCCTATAACTATTCCTACGTTTAATTTTTTCTACGTGAAAAAAGGAAGCCACATGGACTTCCTTTTATCGTTATTCTTTTGTTTCTGCAAAATCTACTTTGACAGTTTGAGCGCCTTCCCAACTCGACATGACATACTGTGTTATTTCATCCGCCATTTTCGGTGAGTGGCTTTCATTCGATAACACAGTGACGTTGACACGATCGCCATCTCCACGTACAAACACCTCAGGGTAACCAAGTGCTGCGATTTGCATCTCCATTAACGCTTCTGTGGAACTTACTTTTCGTAAATCAGCAATTTCATTAAAAATTTCATTTTTCTCTTCAGCGGAGAAATCAGAAGAAGTCATTTTTTCTGTCAACTGTTGCACCGTCTCACTGCGTTCGTTACGCACTTCCATACGCATATCCTGGAAAATATACGATTCAGCAAAGACCGGCTTCACTTCCTCCGACTTGCCTTCCTTTTCGAGTAGATTCGTTGCGTCCTTTGTTTCTTTCGTGAAGATCGCAATTCCGTCAAACGGCATCGGTGCTTCCTTCTTCACGTAGTAGATTGAAATCACTGCGACTAGACTGAGTAATGTTAAAAACCAAACTGTTCGTTTATTGGCTTTCATGTTGATTCCCCCTTTTCTTCATTTCCACGATGACGATACGATGTTCAGGCAATTGTAGGACGTTAGCTAGGAGTTGTGAAAGTCCGTTTCGCACAGCCGGATCTTCTGCTCCTTCCGCTACGACGAGCAACCCCTGCAAAGGTGATTGGCTTTTCCCAGCGGATGAAGCGGAGAAATAATTGGCTAATGGGCTCTCTTCTTCCTTTTCATCGTAATGAAAATAAACCTTCACATTTCCTAACCCTTCCATTTGTTCAAGTGTTTCTTCAAGTGTTGACAACATGCGCTTCTCTTCTTTTTTCTGTTTCTCCCCTCCTACATTCGCCGTACTGGTGATGTATAAAATGCTAAACACCATAACCATCAAACCGATCATGATCAATCGGGGTTTCCCTGTGGGCTTTTCCATAGTTCCATCACCATCTCAACGTGAATTGACTAAAACGAATTCTACATTTGCATAATATGTAGCGTCACAGTAACTTATGACTCGCGAATTGTAGAATATATTGCAAAATCCATATGCCAATCGCTACTTTACACAAAGGAATAAACAGTCTTTCCATCTCATAGCTCGCTAGCAATTGAATAATTAGAGCAAGGACTACCAAATTTGCCAGCCCCAATAAAAATACTTCCATACACTCGCCTCATTTCCCGAACGTCATGAGTTTAATGAACGTCACAATGAAAATCGTCGTATAAATGAAAGCGAATGTCAGCAAAAACGAAATGGCGCATAACACAAACAACGTACGGCCAATATCGTCCAGTAACCCGCATACTTCCTTTTGCGAAAACGGTTCAATGATTGCCGCCGTCCACCTGAATAAAAAGGCAATACATAGAATCCTAACCGCCGGCAATAGCGCAACGGTCCAGATGGATACGAGCAGCCAAATACTCATATAAGCCGTGGCACCGGAAGAATAACGGCCGATCGACCCAAGCGTATCGGTCAACAATGAACCGATGACAGGAATATTATTCTTAATCAGCTCTTTTAACGGCTCATTCAAAGCTCCGTTCATCGTCCAAGACAACGCACCACCCGCTGTAATGAAAATGGAATACGCTGCAACCATGGCAGAAACAAACGCAAGCAATGACGTACGCAATAAATCCGCCATTCTCGTGAAGGCAATTTCCGGCACCAACCGCGTAAAGATGTCAAACAATAGCGCCGTCAATAGCACTGGCAACAGGAACTTATCTGCAAAAACGACAGCCCCTTGCGCAAATAACAACATAGCGGGTTGGAAATTCAAGACGCCAAACGTTGCACCGGATGCCAAAATCATCGCGGCAATTAACGGGTACATTCCAAGGAATAAAGAAGCAATCGTATGTGTGATGACTTGGATCTGTTCGAAACTTTCCCTAGCCGGTTCAATTAACAACACTAAAATGAGGATGAGCAACAGAAACCTCGTCCACTTTTGAAACGCTGGAAGAAAGAAATCGACAAGAGAAGCAATGAGCAACATAATGAGCAACAAGAAAAATGGTCCGATGATACCCGCAATACTTTCCTGCAGAAAATTCAGCATAGATGCCTCGTCCATTCATTAATGTTAGGATTCGTTCACCAGGGAATGAACGCGTGAATCGTCTCGATCAATTGCGTGATATACGGCAGCCACAATGTCATGATGACTACTTTCATGCTGGTCTGAAACAGCTGCCCGTATGCCCCGTACCCCTCGTCTTTCATCTGAAGCGACAGAACCTCCGCTACATAATACAGACCTGCACTCACCACTAGTAGTGTCGCATAAGGCGACGGTAACTTATCCGTCAACGCTAACAATGTCGACCCGAAAGGTACAAGGACCGTGAACAATACATACACCGTGACCAGTAAGAATAGTGCGGTATACAGAATGGGATGCAGGGCAGGTGCAGCAAATGAAAGCAAAAGCAGCAAGAGATACACGACAAATAATTGAAAGAGAATTGCCATTTACATCGCCATGGATAGCCAGCTAAAGAATTCCGTGATCTCTGTGAAGAATATTCTAAGGAACATCAGCAACTCGATCGAGATGTACAGGTATGCTAAGAAAAATAGGAAAAATGAGAACTCCTTCTTGCCTGTTTGCTCGAAGAACACGTGAAGTACCCCTATCACCAATCCGACGCCGGCGATGCGCAATAAATCATTCAGTTCCATCCCGCTACGCCTCCTCCATAGTCCACTCTATGAAGCTTGGGTCGGAGATATGCAAAATTTAAAAGTATAGAGGACATTGTGGATTGAAAGAGCTAGGAAGGAGTTTGTGTTGGTGTGGGGATTTCAAGTGCAAAAATGTGCTCCCAAGGAAAGCGTCCCCAACTGGCGCTTCAATCCCCTCGTACTCTCCACTATCTTACTTTGTCTAAAGAATGTGCTTTTGATCTTAAACTTAATTCCACGCAAAAAAAGATGTCCCATTACCGGGACACCCTTGATACGTATTTCATTATGCGCGGGAAACGTATTCCGCTTCTTCTGTGTTGATGATCAACATGTCACCTTGGTTAACAAAGAATGGCACCTGTACGACAACGCCAGTTTCCATCTTAGCTGGCTTAGAACCGCCACTAGCTGTGTCACCTTTAATCCCAGGCTCTGTTTCAGCTACTTCAAGCGTAACTGTTACTGGCAATTCAACGCCCAGTACTTCTTCTTTATACGTGATCACATGAACTTCCATGTTCTCTTTCAAGAACTTCAGTTCATATTCAAGTTGCTTTTCAGATAGTTCGATCTGCTCGTATGATTCGTTATCCATAAATACGTGCATATCTCCGTCAGCATATAAATACTGCATTTTACGGTTGTCAATTTGTGCTTTCTCTACTTTTTCTCCCGCACGGAATGTCTTTTCATTGACGTTTCCTGAGCGAAGATTACGCAGTTTCGAACGAACGAATGCTGCACCTTTACCTGGTTTTACGTGTTGGAAATCCATTACACGCCAAATGTCACCATCAACTTCGATTGTTAGTCCTGTACGAAATTCGTTTACTGAAATCATTCGTATTCCTCCAATTTTAAGCGATTATAAAATAAGCAGTTCTTTAGTAGACTTTGTCAAACGTTCATTACCTGTTTCTGTGATCAGTATATCATCTTCAATACGCACGCCGCCTATTCCAGGAAGATAGATTCCCGGTTCCACTGTTACTGCCATATTCGGTTCTAGCACTGTTTTAGAGCGGAACGATAAGGCTGGAGCTTCGTGAACTTCCATGCCGATCCCATGACCTGTTGAATGTCCGAATGCTTCACCATAGCCTTTAGACTTGATATAGTCGCGTGTAATTGCGTCGGCTTCGATTCCTGTCATGCCGGGCTTAATCTGTTCTACACCCAGTTCTTGGGCGCGTAACGTGACTTCATAGATTTCACGAAGTTTAGCTGAAGGCTCGCCGATCGCAACTGTTCTCGTAATATCAGAGATATACCCATTATAGAGGGCTCCGTAATCCATTGTAACTAAATCACCAGTCTCAATCACTTTATCAGATGCTACCCCATGTGGTAAAGCCCCTCTTTCACCAGAAGCGACAATTATGTCAAATGAAGAGGAAGTCGCGCCTTGTTTTCGCATGAAAAATTCCAATTCATTGGCGATTTCCAACTCCGTTTTACCCGCTTGAATGACCGAACAAATATAGACGAATGCCGCGTCTGCGATTGCTGCCGCTTGCTTTAATACTGTGATTTCTTCCGGTGTCTTGATTAAACGCAGCTTCTCTATTAAACCAGCGACAGGCACTAGTTTTACTTTTACATGTTCGTTATACACTTCAAACTGGCTGTAGCTAAGATCTTCTTTTTCAAAGCCAAGTGTCACGATCTTCATTTCTTTCACTTGATTCGCAACTTCCTGAATCATCGTGCCTGTGTGCTGGACAATACGATAGCCAGACAGTTGGTCATTGGCCTGCCCCATGTAACGGAAATCGGTAATGAACACTGCATCATCTTGCGAAACAATCGCGGCCCCTGCAGATCCCGTGAAGTTCGTCATATAGCGACGATTGTAAGGATTTGTGATGACTAATGCATCGAGTTGCTGTTCTTTCAATAATTTTCTTAATTTCTCTATTTTCAAGATGGTCTCTCCTCTCGTTTTAACAAAAACGCTTGGAAGGCGAGATCGTAGCCCGCTGTTCCAAAACCACAAAGCTGTCCTGCCGCTACAGGCGCAATGACAGACGTGTGTCGGAACTCTTCGCGAGTATGTATGTTTGAGATATGGACTTCAATTACCGGAACGGAAATAGAAGCGATCGCGTCACGAAGCGCAATGCTGTAGTGTGTAAATGCGCCTGGATTAAAGATGATCCCATCAATTTCCCGATCTCCTGCATCATGAATGTAGTTGATAAGCTCGCCTTCTATATTGGATTGAAAGCATGAGAGCGTGATGTCTGATTCATTTGCCATACGCTGAATTCGGTCTTCTATATCCGCAAGTGTCTCTGCACCGTAAATATCCGGTTCTCTTTTGCCTAGCCGGTTTAAGTTTGGACCATTTAAGAGCAACAGTTCCATTATAATCCTCTCCCACTCATTTTTCTTCCTATTCTAGCACAATGAGTTAGCAGGACATACTAATACTGTTCTAGCCGAACGTTTTTTTCATGTAGACAGAGGTTCCAATGACAAAACGGAAGATCATCGCGAACAGACAAGCAAATGGTATCGATATTTTTTTAATGAATTGTGTCATCGTCAAATCCGCTTTAACGTGGATCATCCATTCAATGAATATAATCACGATGATTGTGACGATCAGTGAAGATAGAGTCGGTGGTACCTTAAACGTCAAACGCGCAATAAAGTACAGGATAAAGAACAGCAAAAAGCAGATCACCCCTAATAGCACCCACTTGAACCAACCAGGAAACGTCGTAAACATATGAAGTTTTTTTGTCCAGCCAATCGGCGACCACTTTATAAATTTAAAAACTTGTAGGAATTTCAGTGAAATTATAGATAGTACCGCAGCCATAATAGCTGTCCAGACATGCGTTGTAGTAATTTTCATAACAATACCTCCCATTCCAGTGTCGGGTTATTTGCACATTTTTAAACATCTCAATGGTGCAACTTCACTTTTTTTAGTACAATAGGAATATCGTTTCTTACGACAGAAAGCGTGGGTATGTTATGAGCCAACAGAAAACTCCTCCAGCATACGGAGGTCAAGCACTTATAGAAGGTGTAATGTTCGGTGGAAAGAAAGATACGGTAACAGCAATTCGCCGGAAAGATGATTCGATCGAGTACTACCATGTACCGAGAGAATCACATCCTGTACGCACTAAATTAAAAAAGATCCCTTTAATCCGCGGCATCGTCGCATTAATTGAATCGGCCGGTAATGGTTCTAAGCATTTAACGTTTGCGAGTGATCGCTACGACGTGATGCCTGGTGAAGAAGAGGAACATGCAAAAGAAGAAGAGACGTCGAAACTCGTAATGATTCTTGGAGTGGCGGCTGTCGGAGTGCTATCATTTATTTTTGGTAAGTTCGTCTTTACACTCGTTCCTGTTTTCTTAGCAGAGTTATTCCAATCCGTAGCACCTAGCAAAACAGCACAAATTATGATCGAAAGCTTCTTTAAGCTGTTCTTGTTGCTAACGTATATTGGGTTAATTTCCATGACGCCGCTGATCAAACGCGTTTTCCAATATCACGGTGCTGAGCATAAAGTCATCAATAACTACGAGAGTAATATGGAAATGACAGTAGAAAACGTACAGTCACAATCTCGACTGCATTATCGTTGTGGTAGTAGTTTCATTTTGTTTACGGTGATCGTCGGGATGTTCATTTACTTCTTAGTGCCAACTGATCCACTGTGGTTGCGCGTCCTTAATCGTATTCTATTGATTCCTGTAGTCCTCGGCGTGTCATTTGAAGTATTGCAGTTAACGAACGCAGTGCGCAACGTACCGGTACTTCGTTATCTAGGCTACCCTGGACTTTGGTTGCAATTACTGACAACAAAAGAGCCAGACGACAAGCAAGTAGAAGTGGCCATTGCTTCTTTCGAAAAGTTATTGGAAGTGGAAGAACACGGAGTAGGTGTGTTGAACCCTCAAATTGCAGTAGAAACTGACGAAGCGAAAGAGCCGAAACCTCTTCTTTCATAACAGTAAACAAAGAGCCTCGAATGTGTTTTCACACGTGTTCGAGGCTCTTACTTTTATACAAAAACTAGATGAGAGTAAAAAGAGCCCTTAGCACATTCGCTAAATGAGCCCTTTCTTTTTATTGTTCGCTTACAATCACCGGAACTTGTTTCGCTTGAATAACCTTCAACAAGTAAAACACTCCAATGGCACCTGATACTACAATTCCTGTGCCAACCGATACAGCGTAATCAAGATGTAGACCTTCAGGAGCATACATCCAGTATGTCACGACGACTGCAGTCATGAACATTGCAGGAATTCCTGCAATCCAATGTGCTCGTTTTTCTCTAATTAAGAAAGATGTAGCCGTCCAAAGCATGACGGCAGCTACTAATTGATTCGTCCCGCCAACATAACGCCACAAGAACGAATAATCAATGGTCGATAGATAGAACATCGGTACACCTAACAGCAATGTTGTAGCCAGAATGACCCATTTTTTACTAGGGTTCAACCATTTCGATGTCGCTTCCGTGAAAATCATACGCGCCGAACGAAGAGCAGTATCGCCCGTTGTAATTGGCAAAATAATCACACCTAAAATAGCTAACATTCCGCCGAATGAACCAAGCAACGTGCTCGATATTTCATTTACAGCACCTGCAGGACCACCCGCAGCGAGAGCACCTTGTAGTCCTGCCGTACCGCCAAAGAATGTCATTCCAGCCGCAGCCCAGACCATCGCAATGACGCCTTCTGCAATCATTGCGCCGTAAAACACTTTACGGCCTTCTGATTCTTTTTTCATCGTTCTAGAAACAATTGGACTTTGCGTACAGTGGAAACCAGAAATCGCTCCACAAGAGATCGTCACCATCAGCAATGGCCAAATAGGTAATTCTCCAGGGTGTAAGTTCTGCAACGTTAAATTCGGAATTTTCTCAGGTCCAAATAATAACGCGCCACCGATTCCAACTGCCATAACAATCAAAACCACTCCAAACACAGGATATAAACGACCAATGATTTTATTGATTGGTAAAATAGCCGCTAACACAAAGTAACCAAATATCATAATAAGAGACACAATAAATGAAAGCGGTGTAATGGATGAAATAAGTTGGGCTGGCCCAGCAGTAAAGGCAGCCGCCACTAGAACCATTAGTACAACGGAAATCACATTGATGAAACGTCTAGCGATATCGCCCAAATACTCCCCTACAATTTTAGGAAATTGCGCACCGCCGTGTTTTAAGGATAACATTCCAGAAAAATAATCATGGACGGCTCCTGCAAAAATACTACCGAACACGATCCAAATGAATGCAACCGGTCCATATAATGCACCTGCAATCGCGCCGAATATCGGACCTAAACCTGCGATGTTCAATAATTGAATCAACCAACCTTTCCACCAGCTCATCGGCACATAATCCATCCCGTCAGCCTGTGTATAAGCGGGTGTTTTTCTTGCATCATCAATCACGAATACCTTTTCAACCACTTTCGAATACGTTAGGTAACCAATAATTAGCAAGACGATAGATGATAAAAATGTCAGCATGAAACCCCTTCTTTCTCGTCTTTTAATGTAGTTGTCTGAATGATTACGAATGAATCAAACGATTTTTAATTTAGTATATAATAGTTTGAAAATTATATCAACATAGATTTTTAAAATAATTCAACTTATTAATACTACTTTACATTTTAAGCTAAAGAGTTGACAAACATTACATTTTTATACACAAAAACCCCGAATGCATCTATGAGCATTCGGGAGTTTTCCTACTATATAATTATAGTCCACACTTCAATTGCGCTTGGCAATTCGTACACGTATTACATCCACCGATTTCTTCTACTGTACCTTGTCGGCAAACCGGGCATGTGTCGCCCACTTCTGAACCGATCGTAACGTTAGTAGATCGCAATGCTTGGATGGTATTGACGAGCACGACTTTCGGCTGTTCTGTCACTTCGACTACTTCTTCTGTGTCGGGAATATTATCTTCCGCTTTCAGAGTCAATACTTGTGCATCACGGCTTCCGTCGACGTATACTGTACCGCCTTTTGCCCCGCCTTTATACAATCTCTCATAGACGCTCTCAACTTGCTCCACTGTATAGCCACGCGGCGCGTTAACCGTTTTAGAGATAGAGCTGTCGATCCAGCGCTGAATGATACATTGCACATCCGCATGTGCTTCCGGCGCTAATTCCATTGAAGATATAAACCACTCAGGCAAGTTGTCCGGATCTGCATCAGGATTAGCCTGCAAATACTCTTCTACAATCGCTGCTTTTACTTCAATGAATTTACCCAGACGTCCACTACGGTAGTATGTGAATGAGAAATAAGGTTCTAATCCGGTTGAAACTCCTACCATGGTTCCAGTGGATCCAGTTGGTGCAACTGTCAATAAATGGGAGTTCCTGATTCCGTGTTCCACAATCGCTTCGCGGATATCTTCTGGCATGCGCTTCATAAAGCCAGAATTAATGAAAGCATGACGTAATGCTTTCGTTTCTTCATCCGTTTTACCAATTAGGAACGGGAAACTTCCTTTTTCTTTCGCCAATTCAATCGACTCGCGGTAAGCAGTTGTTGCAATGGCTTCAAATACTTCATCCACTAATTGATTCCCTTCAGGCGATCCGTATTCTTTTTCACAGTAGATGTGAAGATCTGCAAGTCCCATAACGCCTAGACCTACACGGCGTTCACCAAGAGCTTGTACTTTATTTTCTTCAAGGAAGTACGGTGTAGCATCAATGACATTATCTTGCATACGTACACCAGTCCGTACCGTCTCTCTCAACTTTTCAAAGTTAACCGTCTTCGTATTTTTGTCTGCCATCTCAGCAAGATTGACAGCAGCTAAATTACAGACAGAATATGGTGCAAGTGGTTGTTCCAGTTGTTATCCTAAAGGCTTTTTATCCTCTAGTTCTTACAGTTGTCTTCCTGTAAGTTCAGCATACATTTTCACTGTTTTTTATGCAGTGTTGCGGTCTCGTGCCTGGATTATAGTCTGATTAATATCAATCAGGATCACCAGGTATGCGTTGCCCCTGACTAAAAATTTACTTCTAGCCTTCGGTTCGGATTGGCAAGTATAATTAACTTCAAAATCGACTTATATAATCAAGAAGAAATTTTTGAAACTCTTCCATATTTCTAATTCCTTTTAAATTATTACAATCACCGCAGGAAATAGCAATATTATTAATTTCATGTTTCCCTTCTCTTGAAAGTGGTTGCTTATGGTCAAAAACAATATTTTCTCTACTTAGGGGTACCCTGCAATAATGGCAACAAGGATCAGTATCATAAAGTAACTTCAGTTCCATTCCAGAAACAGGCTCAGAGTTAATAATTACCTTTGCAGCAATTCCCGTTTTTCTTCCTTTTGCATTGTTAAAGCTGTAAGATCTAACCCTCCAAAAAGAAATATGATCGTTTTCAGCCCACTTAGCTTTAGAATAAGTTGAATGTTTCTTTTTACATACTTTGCATTGTTGTCTATATCCATCTCTGCTATCTACTCTTTTTTCGAATTCATTAACAGATTTAGTAACACCACAAGTTTTACATGTTTTTTCCATAAGCCCCTCGTCAATTTAGTTTTATTTTAACCATACTATTTCTCAGCTTTCCCGCTTCATCCCGCAATTTTTAACGTGAGGCGAACTTCACCACACGGATTCGTTGCTACAACTTGCTGTCCGTACGCTTTCGCATTCGTGTCGTCATTCGCATTATCAATGAAGAAAATGCCTGGTTCCGCTGAATACGTAGCACAGATATTAATTAAATCCCATAGTGCGCGGGCTTTGATCGTACGATAAACACGAACTTCATGACCTTGACGTTCCCATTCGCGTACGTCGCCAACTTCATGCCACTGTTCGTTATAATACTTCATTTGTTCAGGTGAGTAATTTTCGACTGCCGGGAAACGTAAGTCGTAATCGGCGTCTTCTTCCACCGCTTTCATGAAATCATCCGTTAAGGTTACGGAAATATTCGCTCCTGTCAGGAATTCCGAATTATGAACGGTGTACGTTCCACCATCCTGAAGCTTCAGCTCAGCGTCACGGATGATCGCTGCGTTAAAACCACCTTGACCTGGGATTTGTTTATAGTTTGTGATGCCTTGATACATCGCTTCTTCTTGTGCTGTCAAAGGTTTGAAATTCAATTTCTCATTGGCCAGCTTTTTAATCATTTCATCTTCTGTGTTTTCGATCAAATAGCGCAAAATTCGCGGATTCTGCATTTTGGAGATGATGAATTCATAAATGTCCGGGTGCCAGTTTGATAACATGATCATTTGAGCCATTATGTTACGTTGATACGCTACATCAACTCTCTATGTCACCATAGAGTTCAGACCATATCTTACACCTTCTAGGGGTGTCCTCGCACTTCGAGTTCGCTTGAACCCTACTCTACTCGCTTATGCTGTTTGCATGCTTTCGATGGTCGTTGAACCTTCCTCATAACATTCGCTTTAGAGGCTTGGCTGCTGATTGTCTTTAACCACTTGTTGTTTTCAAGCATTCACGCTCACCGTTTCCAGTCACGTTGTAGCCAACAAGTCATTTATGATGTCTTTCACTATTTCAAAATTATTCAGAATGTCATCTTCCCAAAAACGTTTTATCTCATATCCATTTCTTCTAGCAATTTGATCTTTAAGCAAATCAATTTGAATTCTTTCTAATTGCCAGATTGCAGGTCTTGGATAAAATTTAGGATTTGTATGCCAGTAGTCCCCATCGCATTCAATAATCAAATTATAATCTCTTAAGAAAAAATCAAATTGTCTTTTATCTAGAATAAATGAATATTTATAATTCACTTTCAAAGATATCAGATACGCATCCATCAATTTCTCAATTTTTGTTTTTTGAAATGAATGGTTTTCTAATTGTCTTAGAGTAGCTGCTCTGATTTTTTCAATTGTCTCTTCTGTATAGATGCCAGTCTTTCCACTATTCCATGATGGTGTTCCATTTTTCTTACGAGTTTTTGCCGTTTTAGAAATTATTTTTTTCAAAATGCTTCAATTTATCTTCAGCGGTCATAGTTTTATGCCAGTCAATTATGCTGTTGGATTTTAAGATTTTGGCACATTTCGGACCGCATGTTTTTGTTTTTCTATTTGATGCCTCAAACTTCTTAAAACATATATGGCATTCTAAAGGTAATCCTTTTCCACCACATGACCTACTGCAGTATTTTTTCGGAACACCCCTTCGTAATTGAACCAACTTATCACAAAACTGGTAAGAACACTTTAAAATATTCTCATCATAGAAATGGATTAATAAATATTCATCTAAACTTAAGTAATGATTTGATAAAAGATGCGATGTGAATCTTCCTTGCTTGTTATGTGTGAATACGAGTCCACAAACTTGACACTTCTGTTCAACTTTAGCATCATATTTTTTCACTAGTAACACCCCTATTAAATTTATTGGATGTTAAGCGATAAAGATATCCCAGCAATTCACGAGGTTTATTTATAGACGAGGCACTTCTTTTTACCACGTCTTGATCCGCCCTGCTCAACTAAATGAGTCAACTTCGCAATATCATCCAACCAGGAAACCGATCCGGATGACTTACCGTTGACACCACGCGCCAATGTGTTGCGTGGACGCAATGTCGAACCGTTCGTTCCTACACCGCCACCACGACTCATGATCTCCATCACTTGCTTACGGTGATCGGAAATCCCTTCACGGGAATCGGGTACAAACGGCATCACATAACAGTTAAAGAATGTGACATCCGTATCCGATCCTGCGCCATACAGCACACGACCAGCCGGAATGAAGTTTAATGCCTTCAACTGATCATAGAACATGTTATACGACTGCGTTCTTCGATCTTCCGTCTTTTCAACAGAAGCAAGTCCGGTCGCATTACGTTTCGCAATTTGCTCGTAAAACACTTCGAGTGGCTTCTCTAACACATCAAGGGGACGTGTGATAATACCTTTTTGCTGCTCGTCCATATCGTCAATTGATGAACGATATTCTGGTTCGATCCAGATATCTGCTTTTCCGTTCTCTGTATCAAGGGTCATAATATACCCTAACCCTCGAGCGGGGAACTTTGGATCTTCTCTCACTGTTAGAACGACAAAATCGCCCTCTTTCAGTGTCTTCTTTTCCATATCTTTAAATGAATACCGATCGATCATTACTAGACGAGATACTCCACTATGAGTTAGCTTCATATCCTCCGTAACCGGGTGAACTTGAGGGAACTGCGCAATATCCTCATTCAACTGTTGTTTATCGAGCATCGGTTCGCCTTGCTTCGACATCGTAACCATGTAACATCCTCCTCATAACGCTACAAACACTATATATAGTGTTTGTCTTATTAAATAATCTACTACATATTGAATATTATATCAATCGACATTTACTCTTCCAAAACAGTAAATCATTGATATCGCGACTTTTTGACAAAAAAAATAAAACGAAAGGACCAATTTTATTTTTTAAAATTCCAGTCATTATTCGCATATTTCTCTTTCTCAATCTGATGAACCAAAGCGAGCTGTTCAGGTGTTAATTCTAGCGGTTCCAATACAATATCGAGTGACGTTTCAAATCCTTTGGAAAAGGCTTGTTTGCATTCCTCCACTGAAATCTTTCGATCCGTCAATCGGTCAATCGCAATTGCGCGATCTGGCAACGTTCTACGTACACGTTCTTTCAGTGCAGGTGATGAATACGTGAAAATAGATGTTAATTTATCGACATCCAAGCTCATCAAAATTGCTCCGTGTTGTAATATCACGCCTTTTTGACGTGTTTGCGCACTGCCAGCAACCTTCTTTCCTTCGACGACGAGTTCATACCAGCTCGGTGCATCAAAACAAACACCGCTCTTCGGGCTTCGTAATTGCTCCGTGATGTCTTTATCTGGAATCGAGAACTCCGCCTGAAGTCCAAGATTACGGAATCCTTGCAGCAATCCACCAGAAATCACACGGTATGCTTCTGTTACGGTTTCTGGCATATTGGGATACTGCTCGCTAACAATTACACTGTATGTAAGCTCATGTTCATGCAGGACACCACGACCCCCTGTTGGTCTACGGACAAATCCGAGTCCCAATTCTTGTACTTTCTCCATATCAATATCTTTTTCAATACGTTGGAAATACCCGATGGATAAAGTAGCGGGTTCCCACTCATAAAAGCGTAGAACGGGTCCGATTTCTCCTCTGCTATGTAAGTCAAGAAGCGCTTCATCCAGCGCCATATTGAAGGAAGGACTACATTTTCCAGAGTCTACATAATGCCATACTGCTTTTGTCATAATCTATTCTCCCTCGTCTTTAATACTCCACTTATAGTATAGGAAATCGTCAATGAAAAAAACAATAACGCATTTCATTTTATCATTAGGATTGAACTGATGCCACATAATCTTTATAATAGAGATATTGATAAAGGGGGAAGTTTTTTTGAGTTATTATATTTTGGGAGCAGCTGTGCTCGCGATCATTTTGTATTTCGTCATTACATACATACGGGTCGGAAAAGCATTGACCAGTCTGACGCAAGAAGAGTTTATTAAAGGATATCGCAAAGCACAATTGATCGATGTGCGCGAACCAAAAGATTTCGATGCTGGACATATTTTAGGTGCGCGTAATATTCCATTTACGCAGTTTTCACAACGCTATAAGGAAATCCGACCCGATAAACCTATATATCTTTATGATCAAAACACAAGCCGTACAGGCCGTGCTGCGTTATTCTTGAAGAAAAAAGGTTGTACAGAAATCTATCAGCTACGCGGTGGATTTAAACAGTGGTCAGGTAAAATCAAAACCAAATAATTATCATAGATCCTCCTTTAAAAGGAGGATTTACTTATTTATAAGGAGAGTGTTCTATTAATGAAACCATCTTTTTTAATTCCACTTCAGTCAGCACAGTACGAAAAGCTGACACATTATCAATATTATGGCGTTGTTATTGAAGCAATTCTAGACTCACTGCAGCGACGTTCACCAGCAGATTGGAAAATTATCCAAGTAGATGAATTCGCTTCTTACACAGAAACCATGCTCCCTGAGTTGATTCATCGCAAACAATTGCCTTACGAATCATTAAGTCATATATACGCCACATTACCGACACAAAAGATCCAGCAAGACGAATCTACTACTGCGTTTTCTCTACAAGACACTGAAACAATCGACAATCAGTTACTTTTCTTTCCAGAACATCAAATCGCTATCGCAAACATCAGCTATTATGTCGCAACAGGTTCCACTTGGTCGGAACACACTGTATTCGCTCCATCTGCCACTCACGCGAAAAATTTCATCGAAGCATTGAATCAACTACAGCGGGAAGCGATGAAAACGAATATTACGTATTTAGTGGACACCGAAGAAGGCATAGAAAAAAAGACATATGGCGCTGGCACACAAATTGAGCGTAGTGACGTCCTACTAGATGAAAATTTGAAAAACGATCTATTCCGTTCTATAGATGAATTCTTCCGAGATGGCGGCGCCTTCTTTAAAGAATACGGTCTGCCGTATAAACGAGGGATTTTGCTGTATGGATCTCCCGGTAACGGCAAAACGACGCTCGTTCGTTCTATCACCGGTACAACCGACGCACCTGTCGTCTATTGGCAAATTACGGAATTCACAGGGAGTCATTCGGTACAGGAAGTGTTCAATACAGTCGAACGCCTGGCACCCGCCATTCTCGTAATTGAAGATATCGACTCCATGCCGGAACATATGAGAAGCACATTTCTGAACATCCTGGATGGTGTGCATGTCCGTGACGGCTTATTCATCATCGGGACGACCAATTACCCCGAACGTATCGACCCTGCCCTGATCAACCGAGCAGGCCGCTTTGACAGCACATATGAAATCAAATCTCCGAAACAAGCAGTTCGTAAGCTATACATGGAAAAACTGGATCGTAAAAAGATATTGTCTACAGAACAAGTTGAGGCAATAGCGAAGCAAACAAAAGGCCTTTCGGTATCACAACTGAACGAATTATATATGTCGATTGCACTCACCTACCATTATGAGGCGAACATTCAATACGAAGAACGGATCCGCCAGCTGCAGAAACAGCACAGACAAGCTACTCGGCATGATTGGGAGACCGATTCGACAATCGGTTATTAAAACGCAAAAGAGATTGCCTTAAATTTTTCAAGGCAATCTCTTTTTATTTATCTATTTTCACTCTGAATCACCGATTTTGTAAATTGATTTTTATCCAATTACAGTTAAGTAATTACATATAGTATTCCTTGGTCACATTTAAAAACTTCTATGTTTTGATAAAGCCGCAATTAGTTCAGCCCCCTCTTTCTCATTAAAAAGTAATCCGTAGCTTTATAGAACACAATAGTTTATATCTTCAGTACTTATTTGTGATGGCAAATGTATATTAGTCCCGATTCAGAGAGTTTTAATTTCTTCCTTTACGATTGAATTATCAATCAATATACACATTCATGTCACAATTCAACAACAATATAAAAGTCAGTCAAAATGCGACATACTTTTCATTTCTTGTTGTATATGATAAGAAAGTTGCTTCCATACTAGCAAGAAAACAGCTACATGATTTGAAGCGTAATATATATATTGCGGAGGAATACATATGATGAAAACTGCCCAAAGAAAATTTCTGTTATTTAGAATTGAAGTAAAAAGAATAGTAATGTATAAGAAGGCCGGATTTTTAGGATTTACACATCCAAGCGTTGTAAAAAGCAGCCATAGCCTGGATAATTTATTAAACAAAGTACAAGGGATTTGCCCGTAACTAAAGTAATTAAATCTATGACATCCACAATAATTTCTGAGTAAAAAGACAGTTCCAAAATTGGAACTGTCTTTTCATATTCTCTAACATCCGGGCATTCAGAATATGTTGCTTTACTGAAAAAATATAGATTTTCAATAAAGCGTGGGATATTACTTCCATAAACACAACTCACACTCGCTTCACTGTCTTTCTATAGTCCATATTAAGTGTAATAGTCAATATCAATAAAAACCCTACCATAGAAAAAGAGATCAGCCATAGATTGTCTACATTTGTATACAGACCTAAAAACATTATGCTTATCGCAATAACCGGAGCCGCGATATAATAAGGTTTTGCATTATACAACCATCCATACGCGAAAAAGTGGGCCCCTGTAATAATGGCAAAGATCATCATTGCATTATGTGGGCTTTGTAACATGCTCCAAAAAAGGATTGGAAAATAGATAATCTGTGCTAGATTCAAATATAACCCTAGACTTCCTAAAGCATTATGTTTATATTTCCAATCGGCCTTTAACACATGTGAAATACCAACTGAGAGCGGAAACATCAAACCTGTCGAAAAAAGCATCCATATATTTTTCTGAGTAATTTCGATCGACTGCACAAATATAACGGTAATGATTACCCAAATTACACTGGCAGACAGGAGAAATGAGATCCCATTTCTCCCTTTGATCGATAAATCATTTCTCATTTCATCTATCGTCAAGGAAATCTTCCACCTTTCCCGTTCTCTTGTAAAACAACATGTCTTAACAATGGCAATGACACCTATTACAAATACGCCACTACCTAGTTATTCTTGATTTGGATAGAGCTCTTTTATAAAGAATGCAGATTGTTCTATTAAGCTCTTTAATATCTCTATTTCTATATCCGCTACTTTGTTGATGTATATACACGATGTACCTGTTGTGTATTTCCCGAAATCTTTCAATAATTTTTCACGCTGTTCATTTCCAAGTGTTAAATATAAACTGATTTTCGCTCTTCGTGGAGAAAAACCAACGATTGGCGCATCTCCTTCATGGCCAGAACTGTATTTGTAATGATATTTTCCAAACCCTATAATACTAGGCCCCCACATTTTTGCTTTATATCCCGTTGTTTCAGTAAAGATATCTACTAATGTAAAAGCATCTTCACGTTTTTTAAGTTGATCGATGTTCTCAATAAATTCGATGACACTACTATCGGTTTCGTTTGTTTTTAATTCATACATGGAGCACACTCCGTTCTGAAAAGTTTTTTGTTAATTCATCCCTAGTCCGAATTGATTTCTAACTCATTATTTATCTGCTGCTTCTAATGCAACTAACCATGTACCCCCGAGCGATTACGGATGGTGGCACTGGTATCTCCTATTGAATTAATCGGAAAGAAATAGCGCTGTCGTCCCGCTGACATCATTATCATACATATGCCTTTCTAGTATACACGTATAGCGAAAAATCAATTTCCTACTTGTAAACCAGTGTCCTTTTTATTGCATTCATACAAAATGTTATGAAATAGTAATATAGCTACATCTGTATCAGGTGTCATTAAATATACCAGTAATAGCCAGAATCCTCAATCTACTTGTGATAAGTACAATTCCAGTGTATATTTTAACTACTAATAATCATACGTGTCTTAGCTATATTTAGTTAGGATTCTAAGATTATTACAGAGGGTTCGTAACCATCCCCTCTAAAAACAAAACTATGGAGGAATGTAGAGTGAGTAAAGCAGTTATAGTATTTAGTGGCGGACAGGATTCTACCACTTGCCTGTTATGGGCAATGGGAGAATTCGACGAAGTAGAAACCGTCACGTTTTTGTATGGACAAAGACATAAGTTAGAAGTTGATTGTGCTACAAAAATCGCGAAAGACTTAGGAGTTAAACAAAAATTAATTGAGATGGACGTTCTCAATCAATTAACTTCGAATGCCTTGACCAGAAACGACATGCAAATTGAAGCAGAAGAAGGAAGAGTACCCAATACGTTTGTAGAAGGGCGGAATCATATATTTCTTTCGTTTGCAGCAATCTATGCTAAAACTGTTGGGGCAAATGCAATTATTACGGGTGTAAGCGAAACAGATTTCAGTGGATATCCTGATTGTCGGGATACGTTTATTCGTTCTTTAAATACAACATTAAATTTAGCAATGGACTATCAATTTGATTTGCTCACGCCTTTAATGTGGAAAGACAAAGCGCAAGTTTGGGAATTAGCGGATCAAATGAATCGACTGGAGTATGTAAGAGAAAACACGTTAACTTGCTATAACGGTGTGATTGCCGATGGTTGCCATGAATGCCCTGCTTGTAAGCTAAGAAATGATGGACTAGCGAAATACTTACAAGGGGAACACGTCTCATGATCCGAATTGCGATTTATTTATTATCCATCATTCTTGCCAACGTAATTACAGCACGATTTGCACCACTTGAACTCGGTCCATTAATTATTCCTTACGGTACCTTGTTTATTGGATTGACACTTGTTATGAGAGATATGGTCCAAAATAGATTTGGAAGACATCAAACCTACATATTGATTGGAGTCGCACTCTTATTATCAGCTCTTACAAGTTATTCTTTAGGAGATCAACTATGGGTCGTCTTTGCAAGTACGCTTAGTTTTATTGTTTCAGAAACAGCAGATACTGAAATTTACACACGCTTTAAATTACCTTTTGTAAAGAGAGTATTATTCTCAGGCGTTGTAGCCGGATTTTTAGACTCTAGTTTATTTGTGATCATCGGTATCGGTCCACTCGGCCTTCAATTTGTCCCGTGGGAATTAGTACCTTATGCCATACTAGGTCAATGGGTAGCGAAAGTATTGATGCAGTTAATTGTTGCGGGCGGAATTAGACAAGTTGTCATTAAGTTCAACATATATGAACCAAATATTTCGGAAGTACATTAAAAGGGGAATGAAACATGCCAGTTAACGGTGAAAACAATATAACTTTACTTGGAAATCAACATACGAAATATAACTACGAATATGATCCGGACGTTTTAGAAACATTTGAGAATCAACATCAAAGCAATGATTATTTTGTTAAATTTAATATTCCTGAATTCACTAGCCTTTGTCCAATCACTGGCCAACCGGACTTTGCTACCATATATATATCATATATTCCTGATGTGAAAATGGTAGAAAGCAAATCGTTAAAGCTCTATATGTTCAGTTTCAGAAACCATCCAGGTTTTCATGAAGATTGTGCAAATCTTATTATGAAAGACTTAATTAAATTAATGGAGCCAAGATATATAGAAGTATGGGCCAAGTTCACCCCACGCGGTGGAATTTCGATTGACCCGTATTGTAATTACGGAAAACCTGGGACATATTTTGAACAAATGGCTAAAGAAAGACTGTTTCAACATGATATATATCCCGAGAAGATAGATAATAGATAATTTTTACTGCCAGACACGAAGACAATCCCGATTTGTCACTGTGTCTGGCATTTTTCAGCATTTCTACTATCATTCTTAAATACATATTAAAGCAGAGCTAAATTTCTATACATAACTGCCAGACAAACCGAAAAAACACGATGTACATACCTATGTATACTTTAAATCTACTCCCACCCCTTTTCATTAGAACGTATTCAGTTTATATCCTTGCACCATAAACCAAATGAGGCATTTAGACACTATAAACCGATTAGCGTTGCCAAAACCGGAAACACTCTTTTCACAGCGTCTGACGCAATAGAGGCACCAGATAGTGTATTCGCTAAAAATCACGCTACGTCTAACGACGACTTTGTATTCGCTATTACCCATCAACGTTTTTGGGAGCGAGATATTTACTAATTATTCATAGCATGAAGCGCCACTCTTCATGCGAAGAGTGGCGCTTCTTACTTTTTCTATTATGCTCATAGTACTCTACAAATGACTTAGTAAAACGCTATGAATAATCTTGCCACTCTTTTTAGACTACGCTGTGCCCTACCTATTCTTTTCATTGCCTGGGAAATGTAAAGACCCAACAAACCAAGTTTTAGCTCGTTGGGTTTTCATTATTATAGTCCGATTGAAAACAGAATAACCGCCACTGCAGCACCTAAAATAGGTACAACGACAGACAATGCCCCAAATGCCGGATACGCGTCTTTATGTGTTTCACCAGCAATTGATCGGATCGTTGTGACAACATATCCTCCTTGAGGAAGTGAATCTAACGAACCTGAAGATATGGCTACCGTTCGATGCAATGCTTCGGGATCTACACCTAGGTCTAAATAGTGGGGAGCCAATAGTGGTAATGCGATGGCTTGCCCACCTGACGATGATCCGGTCAAACCAGCGATGACTGCTACTGCAAGCGCTCCACCAATCAGTGGACTTCCTGGAATATCGGTCATGACATTTACTGCAGCTTCGAAAGCCGGTGTCGCCTTGACTACTCCACCAAAACCAACGACCGCAGCTGTATTGGCGATAGCAATTACTGCACCCATCGCACCTTCTCCTACTGCATGACCAAAGTTTTGGAAGTACTTTTTATTCAAAATAAATGTGGCCAATATACCGCCACTTAAAGAAATAATTAATGCAGAGGTACCGAGATAGTTGTGTAACAGTAACGTGATGCCAAGAACTACTACTAATGGGATCATGCTCAGTATCGGATTCGGAAGAGATCTTTGCATATCTACTTCCTTATCCGTATCTCTTGCAATAAACCCTTCTCCTTTAGCGACAGCTTTTGAAATCATTCGCTTCAGCCACCAATAACCAAACAAGAACATGAAGATTGCTACGAAAATACTGACTTCCCATCCTGCATACGGACTCGTACCAAGGAACTCAATCGGAATCCAGTTTTGGATTTCAGGAGATCCTGCAGATGTCATGGTAAATGTTGTAGAACCAAATGCGAGTGCAGCTGGAATGAACCTTCTTGGCAAGTCAGCTTGTTTGAATAGACTTAATGCCATCGGATATACCGAGAACGCAACCACAAACAAACTTACCCCTCCATACGTTAACACTGCACAAGCGATGACAACGGCTAAGGCTGCTCTTTTCATACCAATTTTACTGACAATCCATTGGGAAATACTATCGGCACCGCCACTGTCCTCCATAACTTTACCGAATATCGCACCCGTTAAAAACATTAAATACCAAGAGGCGATAAATCCTGTAAAACCACCCATATAGTTCGTTAAGAAATTCACCGCGCCCTCTTCTACTAACTGTGGGAAAAGCGGGATGCCATTCATAATTGCGATAAACAATGCGGTAATGGGTGCCGCGATGAGAAGGTTCATCCCCTTCATTGTCAAAAAGATTAAGATCGCAAGTCCCCCAAAAAGGCCGATCATTCCTAACATAGTCATTCCTCCTAATTACCTTACCACCTTAAAAACTTGCTTTATCTTTTGCCATATCGATCTACTCGGAGTTGTGCTTGTCTAGCATGTCCTTCAAAGTTCTCTAGCAAACAGAGGCGTGCTGCGTACTCACCGATATATGCAGAGGCTTCAGGAGTTACTTTCTGATAAGTAACTGTTTTGATGAATTTACCGACCCATAATCCACCTGTGTACCGAGCTGCTCCCTTAGTCGGCAAAGTATGGTTTGTACCAATTACTTTATCTCCGTAAGCAACATTCGTCTCTGGTCCCAAGAACAAGCAGCCGTAGTTCGTCATGTGCTCGAGGAAGTAGTCCGGATTCTCTGTTAAAATCTCCACGTGTTCGAATGCTAAGCGATCTGCTTCGATCCGTGCTTCTTCAATAGAATCCACGACTAATATTTGACCATAATCTTCCCAAGACACACTGGCTACATCTGCCGTTGGAAGTGTTTCCAATTGACGTGCAATTTCTTTAATTGTTTCGTGCGCAAGTTCTTCAGATGTTGTAATCAATGCTCCAGGAGACGTTGGCCCATGTTCACCTTGTCCGAGAAGATCAATCGCAATCATTTCTGCATCTGCTGTATGGTCCGCTACTACTAATGTCTCTGTTGGACCTGCAAATAAATCAATTCCTACACGACCGTATAATTGACGTTTCGCTTCAGCAACAAATGCATTACCAGGTCCGACAATCATATCGACAGATTCAATTGTTTCTGTTCCGATTGCCATTGCCCCCATCGCCTGAATGCCGCCAAGTAAATAAATTTCATCTGCTCCTGCTAAATACATTGCGGCAATAGTCGCTTTCGGAATTTCACCATTGATTGGTGGTGTACATGCAATAACCCGCTTCACTCCTGCAACTTTTGCAGTCAACACACTCATATGTGCAGACGCAACCATTGGATATCGTCCGCCTGGGATGTAACAACCGACACTGTTCACTGGAATATTTTTATGCCCAAGAATAACCCCAGGAATATCTTCTACTTCCACATCATGCAAAGAAGCTAGCTGTGCTTCTGCAAACGCTTTTATATTAGTTTGTGCAAATTTAATGTCTTCGATCACACTATCAGGCACTTGTGCAACTATTTCTTTAATTTCTGATTCACTCAGTCTGAAGGATTCCGGAGTCCATTTATCAAATTTCTCGGAAAGTTCACGTACTGCTTGATCTCCACGACTTTCTACATCTTTTAATGCGGCAGAAACAATTTCAGAAACCTTCGTGTCGTTTGCTACTACTTCTTCTTGAGATTTACCTGCTTTGATTACTTTTACCATAATTACGCCTCCTGTTTTTAACCGCTTACATTCTGTTTTATCTGCAAACTAATTTTGGTAACGTATAGAATGCTCAAGCAAAACCCATTCTGCATACGTATGCATTTGAGTCTACCTCAAAATACTAGTCTAAATTTTCGTCAAAGTCAACAACTTTATGTCGTTTTCCTTTCAATTAGTTTCCCATCCACTTCTACCGTTTGTACAAATCCTGTATAAGATGTCACCTCTTCCATCAAATACGTTACCGTTGCTTCAATCATTTCTTCGATTGGCTGCTCCCATGTCGTCAAATCGTAAGCAGGCCAAGAAGCCATACCGATATTATCAAATCCAACAACCCTAGTATGTTCAGGTATTCGGATTCCATGTTTGCGAAGAGCATCTAATACCCCAAGTGCCATAATATCGTTCGCCACAAATATTGCAGACGGTAATTGATCTTCTTCAAGCAAAGTGATTGCTGTGTCATACCCACCTTCATACGTATAGTCTGAATTGTACGTACGATATGTAACATTTTGCTGATCGAGTACTTCACAAAAACCCTTTTTACGTTCGATACTTGTAGAGGTATCTTCATTCCCGGTGACCAATACTAATTCCGTAGATCCTGTAGATACTAAAAATTGCGCAATAGAGCGTCCAGCTTCTAAATTATTGCAACTCACTGAATGAAACACATCAGTATGAGGCTTTCTATTAAAGAAAACGAGAGGGATGTGATTCTTTTTGAACTCATCCCCAACTTTTTCAGAAATTGTAGCATCAGTCACAATTACGCCCGCCACATGATAGTTCAGTAATGTTTCAACATCCTCACCTTGAATTTCATCATTATTAGTGGAGACAAATAAAATACTATAACCTTGTTGTTTGAAAATTGAACTAAATCGTTTCAATACATGCGCGTAGAATGGATTCTGAACACTCTTCATTACAAGGCCAATAATTTTGGATTGGTTTGTAATTAGACTTCTCGCATATACGTTGGGACGATATCCAAGCTCTGCCGCTGCCTCAAGAACCCGTTTCCTAGTTTTATCGGAAACAGATGCCCCTTCAAAATATACTCTTGAAACAGACGATTGTGAAACGCCCGCCAACTTAGCGACATCCATCGCCGTTACGGTTTCTCTCATATTCATTCATCCTTTACCATGTTTTTCAATTATATGTATTAGTTTAACTAGTGCTTTTTTGTTCAATCTAATGAATTATATAGTATGGACTCAAACATTTAAAATGAAATCTACTTTGAAGGTAGTGAAAGTAACAATCCACATTAATCTATACTGAATACAAAATCGTAATTACACACGGAAATAAACAAAAAACTGCCAGGTACCAACACAGTTATCATGTGCTCGTACCTGGCAGCTTACAGTGTAATGAACGACTTCGTAATATACTTCAGCGAAAGCAATACCACTTATTAACGTAACGCACCTTCTGCTTCCGGAATATTATTCATGTCAATAGCATTCAATTTACAGAAATAGTCCATAAACTCTTTCGCTTCTTTGATCTGTTCTTCATCCGTCTTTAATGTGATAATATCTTGTAAAATTTGGGCAGTCCAAATATTATCAAAGTAACGGAATGTCCCAGAGTTCCATGAAGTACGGTCAGGATAGTTTTTATTTCTATAGTAATTCCAGAAAAGCATTTTCTCAGCTTCTTCTTCTGTAAGTTGAATTCTATATTCAGGATGGGTAGGGACCAATCCGTCCTCGCCAATGCTTCCAGTAAATGTGTCACCAACCATGAAGAGACCCAGAATAGTTCTTTCCGTTTCTACTTGATCAGGAGTTCTCACTGTTAGAATACCTGCACTGTTTGGACGCAAACGAGTTACTGGGTTAGGTAACCCTTTATTCTTCCCGCTTTGAATGCTTCCAGTCGATACTTCCCAATCGGTAAACACATCTGACTGTCTTTCTTGATCTAACCAGAAAACAATTTGTGAACTTTCGTGAATTTTGTGGTTCTTTAATATTTCTCTACGTTGCTGTTCTAATACCTGGATAGCCTTTTCTTCCTTACGTTTCTTTTCCAGAATTTTCTCTTCTGCTCTTCGTTCCACAAAAACTTTCTCTAAAGACTCTGCCATACTTCGATTATTTAAAGTAATAAAGTTCTCAAATGCATCAGGATAGACAAATCTTTTAAGATTTTTATTGAAATCAACGGTGATAAATGACTCCTCGTGTTCTACAATATTTCCTTCACCAAACACGTTATGAGTAATTTCTTCATTAATTAAATTCACTAGAAAATCTCCTCCTATAAATTCTTTGATCAAAGCTTTACAGTTAACTGATTAAAACTACGTGAGATTCTACACGTCATTTCATTGAAATAAAACAAACCTTGTTGCAAATTTAAAAAAATGCGCCCTTCATTCCTTTCCGGAATAAGCTGCGCAGGATTGTTGCATGCCGTCCTGTTTACTTGTACTTATACAGCATAACACATAATCAGAAATTTCTCAAATTCATGGTTGACATTGAACATTTGTTTATCGTATAATATACGATTCTGATTTTACAAGACTGTGTATGGAACTAGTTTTATTTTTAATAGTTTCAATATGTAACTCTTACTTGCTGCATGATCATGGTGTTTTACTATCATGGTAACAGCAACTAAATGGGGCTTTATATGTACTATCCGTCCCATTGCGAAACTCTCTTTCATGTCTATTTGATGCGAAATGGAAAGCCTCACAACAGTATTCAACGTACCCCCCCTTATAGTTTATTCCCCAGAAAATACCCACGTTTAGTTTCTTAATTACATGCACCTAAACTACGTAAATTATGAAACAAATAGTTATTTCTTTTCAACTATTCATCCATTACTACTATATTATTCTTTACACATGCCATGTATAACGGAAGGGTTACTAGATTGCTCAAATTTTCTACAAATCAAAAAGCACCGCTAGCTTTCAGCGGTGCTCTTATCAATCTATTTTATTATTGTACGGTTTCTTCAACTGGTGATTGTTCTTTAACATAACGCAATACAGGCTTACGTGCTGCCTTCGTTTCATCTAGACGGCCGATGACTGTTGTGTGGGGTGCTTCTTGAACGATTTCAGGATTCTCTTCTACTTCTTTGGCGATTTGAATCATCGCTTCGATGAAGTTATCCAATGTTTCTTTGGATTCTGTTTCTGTCGGCTCGATCATCATTGCCTCTTCCACGTTCAACGGGAAATAAATCGTAGGCGGATGGTAGCCAAAGTCTAGCAAACGCTTCGCCATATCAAGTGTACGTGCACCAAGCTTCTTCTGACGACGACCGGACAAAACAAATTCGTGTTTACAGTGCTGTGTATATGGCAGCTCGAAGTATGGCTCTAGACGACGCATCATATAGTTCGCATTGAGTACTGCGTATTCCGTTACAGCTTTTAAGCCGTCTGGACCCATTGAACGAATATACGTATACGCACGTAGGTAAATACCGAAGTTACCATAGTAGGGCTTCACACGACCAATGGATTGTGGTACGTCATAGTTCAAGATGAAGCGATCACCTGCTTTTTCAACAACTGGTTTCGGCATGAATGCAGCCAATTCATCCGTTACGCCTACCGGACCTGAACCTGGCCCACCGCCACCGTGAGGACCTGTGAACGTCTTATGCAAGTTCAAATGAACCGCATCAAAGCCCATGTCGCCAGGGCGTGCTTTTGACATAACTGCGTTCAAGTTCGCACCATCATAATACAACTTTCCGCCGACTCCGTGAACCGCTGCCGCCATTTCTAGAATGTCTTCTTCGAAAAGACCAAGCGTATTAGGATTCGTCAACATCAATGCTGCTGTATCAGGACCTACTTTCGACTTCAAATCTTCAAGATCTACTAAGCCTTTTTCATTCGACTTGACTGTTATTGTATCAAAACCAGCAACCGTCGCAGAAGCTGGGTTTGTACCGTGAGCGGAGTCGGGAACAAGTACTTTCGTACGTTGGGTATCACCGTTCGCTTCATGGAAAGCACGGATCATCATCAAAGCTGTCCACTCACCGTGTGCACCAGCTGCTGGTTGTAATGTAACTTGTGGCATGCCTGTAATTTCAGCCAAGTGTTCTTGCAGATCATACACTACTTCAAGTGCACCTTGTACAGTAGCTTCGTCTTGTAGCGGGTGAACGCGTGAAAATCCTGGGAAACGGGCAACCGCTTCGTTGATTTTCGGATTGTATTTCATCGTACAAGAACCTAATGGATAGAATCCTGTATCGACTCCGTGATTCCGATTGGACAATGCAGTATAGTGACGCATGATATCCAACTCAGATACTTCAGGCAGTTCTGCGTCTTCCGTACGAATGACGCCTTCAGATAAAATGGATGTAACATCTACTTCAGGTACATCTAATTCAGGTAAGCTATAACCGATTCGACCTGGTTTGGATAGTTCAAAAATGAGTGATTGATTGTCCTTATGCATGGATAGCCTCCAGTTCTTGCACGTATGCATCGATTTCTTCTTTCGTACGTTGTTCTGTTACAGCGATCAGTGCGTGATTCGCCAGATTTTCATCAACAAGACTAAGATCATATCCACCAATGATTCCTTGTTCAAGCAGTCGTTTATTGACATCTTTAATAGGTGATTTACAATCCACTACGAGTTCATTGAAATGCGCAGGACCGAATTTTACTTCGAAGCCAGCTTTTTCAAATGCTTGTTTCGCATAAGCTGTTTTCGCGATGTTCTGATAGGCGATTTCTTTAATTCCTTCTTTACCAAGAGCTGTCATCGCAACAGATGCTGCAAGGGCGTTCAACGCCTGGTTAGAACAAATATTGGACGTTGCTTTGTCACGACGAATATGTTGTTCACGCGCTTGCAATGTCAGTACGTATCCTCTACGTCCTTGATCGTCATTCGTCTCACCAACTAGGCGGCCAGGAACTTTACGCATCAATTTTTTCGATACGGCAAAATATCCACAGTGTGGTCCGCCGAATGATTCCGCGATTCCGAATGGTTGTGCATCTCCAACCGTAATATCCGCTCCAAGTGCTCCAGGTGGTGTCAATAGTCCAAGTGCAAGTGGATTCGCCGAGACGATCGATAATGCACCATTTTCATGTGCAATATCACTGATTGCCTGAAGATCTTCTACTTGTCCGTAGAAGTTCGGATATTGTACGAGTACTGCTGCAGTCTCACCATCAATCATTTCTTTCAGCTTATCGAGATCCGTTACACCATTTGTATGTGGAATCGTTACTACTTCAATGTATTGCCCGTCAGCGTATGATTTCACTACTGCATGTGATTCGTTGTGAACAGTAGAGGACACAAGTAATTTCTTACGACGTGTATGCCCTGCAGCAAGAGTTCCTGCTTCAGCAAGTGCTGTGCCTCCGTCATACATCGAAGAGTTCGCTAGCTCCATGCCAGTCAATTCACAGATCATCGTCTGGAATTCGAAAATCGCCTGTAACTCACCTTGTGAAATTTCGGGTTGGTATGGCGTATACGCTGTATAGAACTCAGAACGTGAGATGACATGATCTACGATAATCGGACGATAATGATCATAGACTCCCGCTCCTAGGAACGAAGCATAATCTTGAGCGTTAATATTTTTCGCTGCCAAACGTCCAAGTTCTTTTAATAGAGATGTTTCAGATTTCGCAGGTTTGATCTTGTACTCACCTTTGAATCGCACTTTTTCCGGAATATCCGAAAATAGTTCATCGATGGAAGAAATTCCGATTGTTTCAAGCATGTCTTTCTGGTCTTGCTCCGTCATAGGTAGATAACGATGCTTCATAATAATTTTACCCCTTTTCACTTATGATCTTTTATAGAAAGGTGTTGCAATGACTCTTGCCTTCAGACGTTTCGTACGGATCTCCACTTCGACTTCTTTGCCGAGCTCCGTGAACTCTGTAGACAGAAGCGCAAAACCAATATTCTTCTTTAATGTAGGAGACTGAGTGCCAGTTGTAACTTCACCGATCTCTTTGTCACCATCAAATACTTTATAACCTGTACGAGGAATCCCTTTATCGATCATTTCAAGTCCGACAAGCTTACGTTCCACACCTTGTGCTTTTTGCTTCACAAGAATATCTTTACCAATAAAGTCTTCTTCTTTATTCACTTTTACGACGAAACCAAGTCCTGCTTCTAGTGGAGAAATGTCCTCTCTTAGTTCTTGACCGTAAAGTGGTAGTCCCGCTTCAAAGCGCAATGTGTCACGTGCACCAAGTCCTGCAGGTACGACACCCTCTTCTTTGCCTTCTTGCAAAATCTTTGACCACAAATTCTGGATCGCTTCAGGTGTACCGTAGATTTCAAATCCATTTTCTCCTGTATAACCAGTACGTGAAACGAGTACATCTTCACCGCCCACTTGCACATTTTCTTTGAAACGGAAAAATTTAATTTCTTCCAGCGACTCTTTCGTCAGTTTCTGTAATACGGACTCCGCCACCGGACCTTGCAGTGCAAGTAACGCGTAATTTGAAGATTGGTTATCGATAACGACATTGTCGGTTTGTTGTTTTTCCATCCAAGCTACATCTTTTTCGATATTCGACGCATTGACTACTAGTAAATAGCGCTCTTCCTCTAATTTATAAATTAAGAAGTCATCGATCGTTCCACCTTGCTCATTACACATCACAGTATATTGCGCTTGGCCGATCTTCAGTTTGGAAACGTCATTCGTTACGAGTTTCTGCAAATAGTCGAGTGCTCCGCTACCACTGACAAACACTTCTCCCATATGCGAGACATCAAACAAACCCGCTTTTGTACGAACGGCTTCGTGTTCTGCTTTAATACTCGAGAACTGTACAGGCAACTCCCAGCCGCCAAAGTCGATCGTCTTGCCTCCATACTCTTTATAACTTTCAAATAACGGCGTACGTAATAATTGATTCGTCAAACTGTTTCCTCCTTTGTGTTCTGATCAAGGAACGATCAGTATGTAATTCATCAAAAAAAGGACAGGGGTCTCCTATAAAAGAGAACCCCTGTCCTTTTGCCTGAAAGCTTTACAGTTTCCATACTTTCTTCGGCCGCTGATTACTCAGCACTGTCCAGAGATGCGTCATGTATGCGTTTTGTTACCTGAGAGATTCATAACATTCGTTACTTGCTCCTTCGGCGGCGCCTAATGCGCGCTCTCCCCATACAATCATTCGCATGATTCAATTAATTTTTTCTTCACTGATATCTTAACATTTCATATAAGTAAGCGCAATCTATTTATTAAAAGTGCATAAAAGCGAATGATAGCTTAAGCACAAACCAAATCATTCGCTTTTACAATGAGTTATTGATATCTTTCGATTTGAAAGATAATATATTCTGCAATATCCGTTAAAGATTTGCCTGTTGTCTCCACTGTGAAATGAGCAGAGTGTAAATACTTCGGCTTGCGTTTTTTATAAAGTGCTTCTAATTCTTGCCGCGATGATTGTTGTACAATCGGACGATTGACATCAGTCGAGATTCTGCGCCAAATATCGCGGAATGATGCATTGAGGAAAAATACGATGCCTGATTCGCGCATCAGTTGAATATTTTCTTCTTTTACCGCAACGCCTCCGCCAGTCGCTACAATACAATATTCTTCGGGGAATTTTTCAAGGAATTCTGTCTCCAGCTGCCTAAAATACAGTTCCCCGTACTGATCGAATATCTCAGGAATCGTCATTTGCATTTGTTCTGAAATTTCATGGTCCATATCAAAAAACGGAATACCTGTTAGCGTATGCAGCCGTTTACCGATTGCGCTTTTTCCACATCCCATGAATCCGACTAAATAAATCCTTTTCATTTTCATCCATCCCGTTTCATTAATTCAACTGCTTTATGCTCATAATAGGTTTCGAGCCAGTCGTATATTCTGTAGATACTATCATGCCATGAAACGAGGGAGAAAAGAAAGAGACTTACGCAAAATAATAAAACAATCGCGAAAATAAATGATCCTCCCTTCTCATTTTTGATATAAACCAATAGCAAACGTCCTTTCTTTACGCATACCATCCTTCATTTCGACAGCAAGCTTCAATTCGCTATCTTTCACAGTAAATTTACTGGATTTCACATTCATTAATAAAGGGACATGACCTGTTCCATTCACAACTTTACGAAGCATTTTATCGTATTGCTGTATAGTGATCCTTCCTCTTTTAGTTTGGAACGTGAAGAGCGTAGGTTTTACTTCCTCCACTCCAGTTACTTCTTCCAACAATTCCTGTAATTCCAAAGAAAATAACTCCCACTCCCCTAGTAGATCCCCTTGATAAACTTTCTCTATGGGTGCTTGCCAGTAAAAAAATAGAATCGCAAATTGAATCAACATTGTGAATATAAGTAAATGAACGATACTCTCAACTAATGAATAGCCTTTTTCATTCAATTGCTTCATAAACTCACACATTTATGTTTTTCAATTTGTTGTATTTCATATGCAACGCAAATCTGTCTATCACTAACCATCCAATTATAGTGCAGATCTTCATGTGTTTTGTGTCCTGTTGTTTGTCCCGACGATTTATATAAAATAGCCGCTTGATAGGTGGTTTGGGCTGCAATCATTGCTTGCTTTTTTTCGGTAGCAGACGACGTCAATATGTCGGCCAACGGTACAAGAGATCCGAAAATCACCATGACAACGAGTAACGACAACATAGCTTCTGGCCACGATTGCCCTTTTTCATTCATTGACGATCATCCTTCCTCTTTCAAACTGAAATGAGATGAATATTTCACCTTTGCTTTGTGTGAAAAAGATCATCTTCCCTGTTTTGACCATGTATCCCGTTTCAGCAAAATCCAATCTGTTAAGTGAAGATTGTTTAGTCCTGCCCATGCCTTCAGGAAATGATCCATGAATCACAGTTTCCGCCATGTTATTTTTTACCACCTTGTACGTTGTTCCACTGTCGCTAAATATCAAAGCGATATTTTCCTTATGTGTCATGGCATACAATTGCGCCTGATGAACAGTAGTAATGAATTGCTTCAGTGCATCTTCTTCACTTCTTCTTTGCAAGTGCTTTTCACTAAACGGAAGAATAACGGCTGTTAAAACCATCATGATAGATAGAACAAGCAAAAGTTCCAAGAAGGTAAACCCTTGCTGACCTTTACTAGCTTTCTTAGCCACCGCCATTTGACGCCGTCACTTTACCGTCTCCCGCAATTGAAATTGCGTTACCATTCGGACATGCTGGATTTTCGGGTAAATATCCATCTGTTGTTAGAGATGACATCGTGGGGATCGTTTTTTTATCCATCTTATATGCCTGCACCTGGCCCTCTACCATTTTGACATATGCTTCACAGCCCTTTTCATCTATCGATTTAGAATGCTTTGTAACGTTCGGGATTGCGATTAAAATCAATACGGTAATGATCAACAACACGATCATCATTTAAAACAGCCTTTACTGTAGTTTTCAGTACACCCAAAAGCTTGATTTAAAGAGGTGTAAATCACTTTCTTTGTCTATTTTCTTTGCTACGTTTATCTGTCCTTGTTTATTTCCGTGGTTTTTATGTGAGTGGACCACTTAAAAAGACCACATTCCATAGTATTAAAATGTGGTCCCCCGAAAAAAGACCACATCTGATTAAGAACCTTCTATATAATGTACCGTTTTTCTGATGCGTCCAAAATTAAAACAGCCACCTTCTCAATAGAGTCGGTGGCTGTTTTAGTATCATTTTTTATTCTTCAGTTTTTCTAATAAATTGTTCACTTTTTCACGAGTGATGTGTGTTTCATCAATCAACAGTTCAATTCTGTATTGCTGTTCTTCTGAGCTGATAGAGACTATATCGCCCTCATGAAAGATTTCATCTACTTGATCGACCTGTATCAGGAGTTGATTCTCCTCTTCAGGATATTCTAAAAATACGTATATTCCTTCTTCAATTCTGTCCAATGTATACTTTTTGCTCATCGCTCACACGCCCATCCATCTTTATCTCGGTCCATTTTGGACTGATATGCAGGATGTCCTTTAGACACACCGTTAGGATAAACTTTTCGCAACTCTGTGCAGTTTTTGAAATTAGTTTGAGTCACAGGCTTTGTAACCGGTTTAGAAGGGACTGGTTTTGGCTTGACTGGTGTTGGTTTTGCTACCGGTTTAGATGGTTTAGGCTTTGCAACAGGAGTAGATCCCTTGCCACAACTATTTGCTACCGAGTGCTTTGCACCATTAGTCGTCACTGTGATATTGCAGTGAATAGGTGTTTTGTAAGTCTTTGCTCCAACATTTTTCAAACGCGCTTCAATAGCTGCATGCGGATGGCCGTAGCTATTGTTTTTGCCGTAGCTTAGGATCGCTACACTTGGCTTAACATTGCTGATAAATGCAGCTGAACTACTCGTTTTTGATCCGTGGTGACCATTTTTAAGCACAGTTGCTTTTACATCATATTTCGATCTAATATAATCCTCTGTAACAGTATCAGCATCCCCCATTAGCAAAAACGATACTTTATTATAAGTAATTTTCAAAACGATGGATGCAGCATTGCTGTCTTTTCCTTTTTCATCTGCAAATAGTACACGTGTAATTAATTGTGGATCAAGCGCCAACTTGTCCAATTCCTTTGCTACTGTAAACTTAATATTCTTTTTGTCGATTAGCGTCAACAGATTATAGTACGTTTGTGACGTATGTACATAACCAGAATCGATAAAGTTTGTTACCGGGAACGCATTTAATACAGCTTCTAATCCACCGATATGGTCTGCATCTGGATGCGTCGCTACTACGTAATCCAAACGTTTAACGCCTTTTTCTTTCAAAAATGAAACGACTTTACTTCCAGCGGACTTAGGACCGCCATCCACTAACATGTTTTTACCGTTTGGAGACTGGATTAATACTGCGTCCCCTTGACCTACGTCGATGAAATGTACCTTCATCTCTTTTGTTGCTGCGTCTGTAGAAATGGGCAGCAGACTAATGGCTAGAACCATAGTCATGATAATCATTACTAGTTTTTTCAACCAAAACACTCCTTTTGTCATATTCAAAGATTATCATAGTATGTATGTAACTGGTTGTCTACATAATTTTCCAACTATATAATTACAAATCACGTAGTCAATCCCCTGAAAATGTACTATGATACGAATTAATAGAAGGGAGGGTCTGTAAATTGGGTAGGAAACGTCTTAATTTGATAGGTGACCGATATGGTGGTCTAGTAGTTAAAGAAGAGGCAGATCGCAAGGGTAAGGCACGTTGCTATTTATGCATTTGTGACTGCGGAGAGCAAAAAATCATCCTTTTGAAAGATCTTCGATCAGGTAATAGTAAGTCATGTGGCTGTCTACAAAAAGAGAAGGCACGAAATAATGCGTTGGAGTTAGCGGGCAAACGTTTTGGGAAATTGACCGTCGTAAGAAGAGAAGGGAGCATGGGTAGTAATGCAACATGGTTATGTTATTGCGACTGTGGAGGTGTGATACAAGCTTCTGGAGTTCAACTAAAGACAGGTACGGCAAAGTCATGCGGTTGCATAAGCGTTCCTACGGGAGAAAAAGTGCAGAAATATATTAAGGAAAATCTCATGGTTGACGGCGTTTATACAGCCATACTAAAAAGTAAAATCAGGAATGATAACAATACTGGAATTAAAGGAGTATTTCCGGTAAAAAGAAAAAACAGCATCAAATATCGGGCTTCTATTGGTATAAAAAACAAACAATATCACTTGGGGTATTTTGATACGGTAGAAGAAGCTGCCGCTGCACGTAGAGCTGGTGAGGAAAAGTATCATCAACCATATTTGGAGTGAGAACCTAGCCAACTGGGCTGGGTTCTTTTTATATTAATCCAAGCACTGAACGCTCACAATTTCTATTACGTGAATTCGATCCGGCCCGAATGGATCTTCCATTATTACAGTTTTGCTATGTATATTGATTTCTTTTATCTTGCCTTGGTAATAAGTTATCTTTCCATCCTGCCAGGTTTCGATTTCTGTTTCACACTGACGCTTGAGGGCCGTTTCAAGTGTTTCTTGGATGTTATCCCAGTCGAACTGGTCCAGCTGTGGTTGCTCAATATGATCATCCTCTGCTTGCCATTCACGTAGTCGCTCCAAGTGTTCCGGAATAAAGAGTGACGTCCACTTGATGTTGCCACGGTCTCGATTACCTTCCATTATAAGACCACCTTTTCTTTCTGTATGACGGGAACGGCTACTAATACATTGTCGATGAGGAAGGTGCGTTTGGACTTCCTAAGAAAACAGTAGGCGCGGAAAGAGGTCTCTCGAACTTGCAGTACCTTGATTCTTCTTTTGCTGATTGAACCATCGTTAGCCATATACATGACTTCTAGGGTTTCACCATAGTTTACCGCTCTCTCCAATTTTTACAGCACATGCGTTCCTCTCCTTAATCCAATTATAAGGAATGTACGTTCGTTTGTAAAGTAAATAAAAAACGACTCCGTTCACCATGGATAGGGTCGCTTTTAACACTACTGAAGCTTTATCTTCGTTGAATGTCGAGTGTGTTCGTTTTTTAAAAAAAGAAAAAGCACCTCAGAAGAGATGCTTTTATGAATAACCGAGAATTACATCGTCAGTTATAATTTTGTTGATGTTAGGTTTATATACCTTCGACCAAGGAGAACCTTCTTGATGAGTTAAATCCACCAAGTCCCAAGCTCCCAAATGTTGATAATCTTTTAAGACTTCATGAATAGTGTTTAAAGCAGTAAAGCCGTGTTCAGTTGAAATTACTTTAACGAATGATGGAGTAAACGACAGATTTTCATCTGAGTAGATCTTGGCACTATCATCTTCTTCATATGCAATCGGAGAAGATCCGTGAACCTTAAACACATCGTAAACACTCTTAATCACCGGTCCGTGCTTCCAAGCAAATATATCATCATCGAAAAGTTTTTCTCCTGTGGTTTTGAGGAACCTTTCGTATATTAAATATACTAACTTTTGTAGCTTCAAGTGACTTATTGGTGCTAAAGTTAAGACGTACTTCGCGATGTGTACTGCTGTCAATCGTTGTTCTATACCGATTAAATCAATAAATTGTTCACTTCTTTTTACGACAATTAGATCCTTGAAATAGCCGTCAGCTTCGACTACCGATTCCCAATAAGGAGACTCGGTGGTTAACCTGTGTATCCCTAACTGAATATCTCCATGTTTTTTGTGAAGACTATTTAAAAATTTTTGTATTTCCGACGAGTCTAACTGTTCTCCCGAGAAGTGTAAAGCTATCCGAATACCTTTAGAATAAAGGCTAGATATTGCAACAAAGTGCTTAAACATCACTTTTGACCTCCCTGAATTCTGTTTTTTTATAAATTTCTGCCCATTGAGTGTATTCTTGTTTATGCAGAGAATGAGAGTGGATATTGGTTTTGTCATCTTTATGTAGCCAAATTTGAAGTTCCCAAGGAAAGAACCTATTGTTTCCGTTATTAAAGTAAATATGGGTGGCTCGATAATCTCCCTTGCAAGAATTGTGAATCTTCACTCTTGAGTTATCAAGAGAGCTCTCTATGAAGTCGTAACATTCTTGATTGTGATCAAATTCATCCATCCAAACACGAAAACCAAACAAGTCATTTAAACACTTGTTAAGGTTAACCTTCCCTCTTTCGTTCTTTCCATTCATATAATGCAAAATTTTTGAAATCCTTGATTCCGGATCCTTCACTCTAGAAATCACCTTTAGGTCCGCGTCTAGAAAATCGTAAAATGGATGAAAGAATACCTGCTTCAAGTTTTCGCAATATTGATTCATGTATTGTACAAATTCTGCATTAATTTCAATATCTCTTTGTTCTGAAAGCGAATTACTAAAACAAATATCACTAACTTGGTTTTTTTTGAGATTATATGGCTCGTTCACTTTATCTAACCAATTAGCAGAATGATCATGATGTAAACCATCAATGTTATTGATTAATTCAATTAAAGGTGAAATCTCTGTTATATTGCGCAAAAAACCACCTCTGTATATGTATAATATGCTACGTATCTATTAAACCATATGTAAAGATTATTTGCCAATCTATAATTTTCACATAATTATCCGCTAATTCGTATCCGTCAACGATATAATTTGAAAGTGAGCTATTTAACGCTTCGATATTTCGAAAATAAAAAAGCGACCTATCCATAAAAGGACAGGTCGCTTTACCTTTGCATTGGCCTTTCTCCGAACCGCGTCATATCAATGTTTATATTACGGCCAATTGCTCCTTATTTAAATTCTTTAACCCCGGCACCAATCATCAGCGCTACTAAATCTCCGTTAGCCGCGGACCCATCTGCCTGCTTATTAATCCAAGATGAAGAGTATCCGCGTTCCGATGCCGCTTCGACTGCCATCTCCTGTTGTAATTTGCTACCTAGAAAAGTCTCTACTACCTTACGTAACGTGCCAGATGTAAATTCTAACTCGATCGTAAGTTTCTCTGGCGCGGGTGTCGGTTTAGGTTTATTCGGCACTGCTGCTACATCTTTTTTACCTCCTGCGTAATTAACTATTCCTTGCGCTGTCAGTAATGCCAACTTCTCGACTTCATCAATCAAGATATTTTCATCGCTATAATTTGAAATAAACGCATATTCTACGAGAACAGCCGGCATATTTGTTAAGCGCAAAACCGCAAAGTTCGCTCTCTTTTTACCACGATCACGAATACCTATTTGATTAGCGATTGAACTGTGTACTGCGTTCTGTAGTTTTGTAGTTGCGGTGCTAACACTACCATTATAGACGAACGTCTCGAACCCTGTTGCTGATGCTGTAGCCGAGTTGTCGTGTAAACTGAAAAAGTAATCGGCTCCCCAAGCGTTAGCTAGTCTCGCACGCTCTCCCAACGGAATAAATACATCAGTCGAACGTGACAGTCTCACTTCATGCCCATAACCTTCGAGAATCGTTTTCAGTCGTAAAGCTACTTTTAAAACATTATCTTTCTCTTTGGAGCGCTTTCCAACAGCACCTGGATCGTGACCACCGTGACCTGGATCAATAAAAATCTTACTCATCGCCAAACACCTCATTTTCTGGCTCTTGATAACATTCCTCGCACATCATTTCACCGTTAAAATGTTTCAGTACTTCGATTTCTTTTCCGCACACTACACATTCCGTTTTATTCATATTATTTCATCCCTTTCTTTTTATCTTTTCGTGGTTCTTGATACCTCATAGCTTGATCGCTGTCATCGGTACCGTCAGTAGTAGGATCTACGACAATACCCAAGATCACGAGTAAAGCAAACAAAGAGTTAATAAACTTGGTAGCTTCAAGGCCAATCAAATCTGCCGCCAATTCCACATCGAACCACGCCGCGACAATCTGCAAGACCAACAAAAAAGCCGGCACCAAGGCCAGCCAGAACAACTTATTTTTTGCACGTACTTTCCAATTAATTTTCATCTTATTTCTCCTCTCATTTTAAAAACTGTATTAAAGCGGCTATCCCTGCTAAAATTCCGCCTGATCCCGCAAATGCACCAACAACTCCTAGTACGATTTTCTCGCGTGTAGAGAAGCGCTTTAGCGTAATCCGTTCATCTACATGGATTACGTCGCGTTCCGTTTGCAGACGCTCCTTGTCAGCCGCGAAGTAATGATCTACAAACTTGTTTAGGATGCCTCGCGTTTCTTGCCCATCTTTCATCACGGTCAGTTCTAAATTCGTTTGTGAAGACTTGATTTCAGTAACCTGACCCGTAATTTCTGTAACTTGGCCAGTGATTGCTTCTACCTGCGTGTTAAAGTCCATCTGTGCTTTCTCGACTTTCTCCAGTCGAGGCAGAATGTCATGATGTATCAATTCGTCATGTCTTTCGAGCATACCTAGCTCCTCCTCCAGCTGCGTCATATCTCACCCCACCACACTTTTCTCTTTATAGGAAAATAAAAAGAACGCCCCGAAGGACGTTCTCACTCATAACTCTTCATAAGTTCGCCGATTATAGACTCTTGTTCGACAGTTTCGTTAACAAGAGAAAAAATAGTTTCAGTTTGTTTTATTATTAAATCTTCTTGTGATTGAATTACTTCAATTAAGTTTTGTTTTGATTTATCCACACTTAAGCGGCCTTATCGGCATCCAGCAGCGCTTGCGTGTCCGCTAACCAAAGCATTGGAACATTGTCGATGGACCATTTCCCGATAGTAATCATATTATAATAGATTTTCGCCATTATTCTGCACCTCCCGTCACAATTTTCGCTAACTCCAAAATCGCCATTTGGGTTTCTAATTCCATTTTCGCGTTTGACATAGCTAATTCTAAAATCGCCATTGAAAGATCTTCGTTTTCTTTTCGTAATTTAATGATTAAAAAGGGATGGCTCAGATGCAAAGTCTCCGTTTCGAAAATCCCGAATTCCACGTAATCAGAATACATATCACCGAAGTCTTCCGGCATATATTTGATATCCTCAAATCTTTCCAGTTGTTCAGTTGTGTGTTCCACTTCAGTAATTTCTACAATCCGCGTATGTTCCCACGCGTCGGCAAAATCTAACCACCATTTGCGATCTTCGGTATATTTCTCGAATTGTTCGCCGTATTGATTGTAAGTGATTTTGTAAGGGCACAGGTCCCATTGTCCGTTTTTTCTATATAACATTATTTCCTACCTCCTTCATATTAACTTTCAAAGCATCTTTGTCGTTTCGGTAAATGTAGGGATTTCTTCTAATTAAACTATTTATGAAGTTATGGCTGCTTCCGTGCATAGCGTGCCCCTTCCAGCTGTTTAAAATTTGTTCGGCTTTCTCTACAGTCATACACCCTTCTTGAATAAGGCGAGGTAATTTCTTGGCTTTGCGTTTGTTTTTTTCTCTGAATCATCTCGAAGCAAACAATACGTTTTATAAATCTTAAATCCGAACGCATTAATGCCCTGGTTGATCGGAAATGTTTTTATTTTCATTCACGTTAAGATCCAATTGTTTTATTAAAAACTCAATCATTAGCACTAAAATCTGTTGAGCTTCGTCTTTGCTCCTCACAATAAATATTACGTCATCAGCATATCGGACGTAATATTTTAAACTCAGCTTTCCAATCGCTCTCTTAGATTTTTAAGATTGTATGTCTCTTCCCGAGAGAAACGCATCACCGAAACTTTATATTTTCCAGTGCCCGTCAGGCTTTTTCTGTACCCTTAATCGATATTACTTGAATCTATTATGCTATCAATTAAATTGGTCGACATTATCGGTGTTCCTCATTCTTTCGAGTAGTAAGCGTTATGCCCTTGTTTATGTGTTTACAGCCTGGAAGCTGAAGGAATTAAACTCTCTTGAACTTATCTTCAAGTCATGTTGTCGAAGCCTTGACCTCGACAATCTTTTTGCTGACTTTTAATAGTCAGGCCGGCGCCCAGCCGTGGTTAGCATTCACATTCGAAGACGTGTTCCAATTCGTGTTCGACGCGCCATTGTTGCCCCGGTTGACACGGTTGGACGTTTACAGTTTAATCCCTAAATTTCATTAGTTCGTGGAGCGAATATAACCCGAGAGCATTTTGTTGATTTCGGTAAGTTCTAAATCTATTTCCTTAAAAGTCCGACTCTGATGTACTTTCTTTATTTCGATAGCTTAGTAAGGACTTTTAAAACCTGCAAGTAGCCGTCAGCTTCCTGCAGGTAGATTTTCTGCTTCGACTTCACGCTATTTCCCAAAGAAATATATTTTAGTAAATCGAAAAATTTTTGCTTGATCGGTTGAGCTAAACTGAATTTCTCGGATTTCAGGAAGCTTATAACGCACGGGTACATTTTATACAAAAGTTCTTCAGTCCTTCTGTATACATGCATACTTTGTACTGACAAACAAACACCCCTTTCAAACTATGAGCTACGCCTGCGCTCCGGCTTCCGCTCACAAAAACAAGAGAGTAGAAATCAGAGAAGTTCAAGAACCGGCACCCAGCCACGGCGAGCATGCGCAGACGAAGGCGGACCCGAATACGAGTACGACACACCATCGCCGCCCCGAGAAAGACGGGAGGACGCTGCCTCCGCAACTTCTTGACACCATATATACGACCCGTCACCATGAGTATTGTGCGTCAATAAATCAGCGTCAGTAAAATCAATACCCCAATAGGGCACATTGGATTCGACGTTTCCTGGATACATCCAATCTTTATTTTTCGCTTCGATGTGAATTGGCAACATCAGCTTATTCCATTCGCTATTGTGGTTTACCGCACTACTGTAAGCGCCAGCCGGATCTTTGTTTGCTCCCTTCATGAGTCTCACTTTGTAATTCAACCCATTTTTTGATACAGTTTTTGTGCCGAGTGCACATCCTGCCGCATTGATGTGATCCCAAGAAATCGAATGCCGAATCGTTTTCATCGGACGGAAAAGAATTTTTCCTTCGTACGCAAACTTTAACCAGTCGGTATCGTTATGTTGTAGGGTTCCCGCAGATATTCCGACCGCTGCGGATAGCTCGCTGCCAGTAAACAACTCAGCAGCCGGAACTCTTCCGAAGTACCCCGCTTGCATGTCGCCTGCTATTAATTTCAACGGTCCTGGTGCGCCGCTGGTATCATCCGCATTAGGATTTTTTGTGGAAAGCTCTCCTACGTCATTCAGGAAAATCGTCTTTCCGTCAACCTTTACTTCTGGAATGTCAGGAAATATTAACTTTCCATCCGGGGTCGTCGGCGCCTTAACATGCCCCATTTTTTCTAAAGTTGCTCTTCCTGTCGAATGGTTTGACAATTCCTGCGTAGTTGCCGCCCCTGTATCAATTGCCCGAGTACCGTGAGGGTTGCGTTCATTGATGTGGAAAGCTAAATCTTTACCTGTCAGAATGCCAGCTTCCCCTACCGGGACATTAATATTTGCCAACGGAATCTTCGGCCCTCCGATTACGGTTCCATCATGCGAGTGATCCTTTATCAGCCGTTCAATCAATGCTTTCAAAAACACATCGTTATTGATTAACGCTTGATAATTTGGATTCCACGTACTCGGATGGGCTGGATCCGTTGCTTCCAATTGCCGAAGAACATTTACATAACTTGCCGTTCCTGTTAAATTCGCCATCTAATATTCTCCTTTCTAACCTATCGCGATATACGTATAGGTTTGACCTGTCTTATTTGCTTTGTTGGCTGCACCGGTACCAAGCGTAAAGCCGGCAGCTGTGATAGCGCCTATATTGACCCCATCATTTAAAGTGTAGTTTCTCCCATCCAATGCTTGCACTTCTGGTGTAAGTTGCGACAAAGAAGGATACAGCTCAAACGTCGAACCATTCCCGATTACCTTCACATACTTTGCCTGGAAACCTAATGATATATCTCTATTTGCTACATCGTTCCCTGTATAAGTTCCGCTTTCACAACGTGAAGGCGTATAGCCAACCGCGCCTTGTTTCTCGTTCCACGCGTTGATTTGAGCATCTGTTACAAACCGCTTTGTAGTAGATTCTGTAATTATGCTTGCTGGATGAGTAGAGGGGTGCACATACTTATTAGCCCCGGTTTCAACGCCGGAGAGTTTTGTTTTTTCGGCAGTCGTATAATCTTCAGTGGATAAAGCTTTACCGGCAACTTTATCTACTTTCCCGCTAATATCTATAACAGGGATTTTAGAAATTTCGGTGCTCGTATAGCTTTTTGCATCACTTAGAGCCTTTGTTGCCTTAGCTTGCGCGCCCTCGACTGTTTCTTTAGCATTCCACGCAGCCTTTTCTACATCTGACACAAAACGTCTACTGGGATCTTCCGTAATCATCGTTGCCAGGTGAGTGGATGGATGAGTGTACTTATTCGCCCCAGTTTCCACTCCATTTAACTTACTTTTCTCGGCAGTAGTGTAATCCTCGGTTGATAATTGCTTGCCAGTCATCTTATCCACTTTCTTCGATAACTCGTTTGTCATAGTTGCAGAAAATTTCGGGTCATTATTCAATGCATCTGCTAACTCTTTTAGAGTGTCTAACGCCGCCGGTGCGGCTCCAATTAGTTCTTTTATACGGTTATCTACTTCTGTTTTATCTACCTTGACAGCATTTAAAAAAGCACTATTATCAATTAATACCTTAAATAACGGGTTGAACGTATCTGCATGACCTGAATCTGTCGGTTCCACTTTTCGTATATCTGGATAAAATGTTTCTTTATTTCCAGTTTGAATTGCCATTTTTCCACAACCTTTCTTTTAGAATTTCTCTGTCCACTCAAAAGTGATCTCTGTTTCATTGTCCTTATGCTTCTTTTTAAACGCCTTCACTGCGACAATATTTCCCCCACTGTCGACAAGACCAACTTCACTTAGTTCTTTGTCGTTTAACTCCTCCTCTGTCAACGTGCAAGTGAATGTCACCGACGTTGGAGAGGGGTACGAATGGCTGTCCACACCTTTTCGATAGAGTTCGCTATTCAACCTATTCTTTGCCGCATCGGGAGGCACAGGACTGCCAGTCTCATCTACACCACCATCACCAAAAACCATGCCAGTAATTGGACGAAGTGAAACATCACCTGCGTGTGCTTGTGCTAGATGGGAACGCGCTTGTATCAACGTCGTGCTGTTGCTGCTCATTATGAATCACTTCCTTCTCTACTTGTTCTCTTTTCTTTACAAAAATCGTCAGTTCACTTTCTACCTCAATGTGATTGTTCAATACATCGCCTCCTATAGTTTCTGCATTCTGTTACCGTCCATTAAATACTCGCCGTCCATTATCCAGCTGCCATTCATTAGACGCTGGACTCCTACAGTCATCGAACCATCTAAATGCCAGGTGCCATCTATCCGTCTTTCATACACCTTGCGTTCGAAGATTGTGAGATCATGTTCGATTGGTCGAAGCTTGACCAGCTTCGGTGGGTTATCTAGGGTGTGTACATTGTTTAGCGTCCAGTTTCCATCAAGAATCAGAGCTAGATCTTCTTCGTATTCATTGAATACCTTTTCCGTTTTCAAAGTCTCGCGGAAGAAAACCTTATTAATTGGATCTTCTTCAGAAGCACTTGCATTCAACAAAAAACCGCCATTTATATGCCAGCTGCCATTAATCAGCATGCCTAAACCTGGATTATATTGACCGCCCCACCAGGTTGTTTCTGGACGAATTTTCTTTTTCAGTAGTATTTTATGAACAACTTTTCGTTCAGCCTCTATTTTGTCGAGCAGAATGAATATTGCCTTTAGATGAGCCGGCTTCATTTCTTCCACTGTTTTTTTTAGGTCGCTATACGAATTTATAAACTCATTATTCATGGGGATAATAACCCGAAAAGCATATTCGCCATCTATATCTACTACTGTTGCATTTTTATTTTCAATAAATTCGTTAACTATTATTTCCATACGGTGTCTGGTGATTGTGTAGTATTTGTTCAATTCAAAAAGAACCTTCTGAACTCGCTGCCAGTTCAAAAGATTCTTATTTGGCTTGATTCCAAGCATTTGCTCCCAATAGTCAATTGTCCATGTAGCATTTTGTGGATACATTTCAAATGTCAAGCCTTCGATAACCACCGCTATATCATGCATAACCTTGCCGTTCGCTTCAAATACGGATAGCGCCAAGTCATCATTGGTATAGATGGGCGTAACTGACCGGAGCATTTCTGTGCCCGTTGCAGTAGAGATTTCGAATGTCATACAGCTATCACCTCTCCAATGGTAGCACGCTCCCCTTCGGCAAGAATGATATTAGTCGTAGCACTGTTCAACAGCAAACCACTATGATCTTTAACACCCTCTGTATCAGTGATAGCAGTAAAGACATCGGTGTATTTCACAACAGCTTTATCGGCAAGCAACATATCTAGACTTAACTTGATATTGTTTAAAACATCAGCAAGCAAATAAGCTTCCTCTAAAATAATTGAGAGCTTTATATCGACTTTTACTAGAGTCAATGTGTCCACTGTAACAACTGCGCCGATAGGAGCGGTGCCTTCACCCATGCCGTCTATTGGATCAATATATTCTTTTACAGTTGCAATCAATTCAGCAGAGGCAAGTTGCCTGTCGCTGTCTGTAATCAATACCTTGACCGTTTTAGGACCATTCCACAACGGCAAAACGATTACATCTCCTACGCCAGGCACTTCTTTCGCCCATCTGACGTAATCACGCTTGGCGCCACTAAGCGGCTTGTTTCTGTTTCTATCGAGTATTCTAACGCGATAGGACTCATCATCCTCTTCATCGGCTCCGTTTTCAGTAGGCAACTCATTATAAAGACTTGTCAACCCTTTTATTGGCGTTGTAATACCTACTATAGTCTGCGCAGGAACGATGCCAGATAGTCCAGGCTCGATTGCTTTAATACGTAATGTGACTTGTTCGTCACTTCCAATAACTCCGCTATCCATTACTTCAAACAGTTGAGCGACTTCGTTATCATCTCCGATTGTCGTAACGATTGATCCTGCAGGAATAACTGTTTCATGATTTCCTGAGAATGTAATCTCTCCTACTGCACTCACGGGTGGATGCCTATATACACCAATAGGATAGCCGTGCCAATCTAAAAATTGACCTTCTGCGAATTGCGGAAACTTCATCATGAGCGCCATAGTTAATTCATAACTAACCAATCGGTCTGCAACCATAGCTGTAGGTCTAGTGTTATCCCAAAATAATGACCCCTCCGAATTGTCAATATTCGGAGGGGTCATGCGTATCATTAATTCGTGTAGTTCATCTTCAGTTCCTTGTAAAAAATCAGGCAGCGCGAATTCTTCCACTCAACTCACCACCCCTCTGTATTTCAACATTGTCAATTCCGTATACACTTTCTAAAAGGAATGAAATCCAACAGGAATCACCTTCCCAATAAAACGTAAAACCAGTAACCGAAACCGTTCTCTCGTCTACCATTAAAGCCTCTGTGATAGTCCTCCTAATTTCACTCTCCGCTATCCCTCGCGGATAATCAGCAGAGATAATGGATTGAAACTCTACTCCGAAATCGGAACTATATGCATCATATTGATAGCGCTCTGTCAGGCAACACTTGATCGCCCAGAAACGATACGCATCAATCGGTCCGCCTTTTACAGCGCGACCTGTACCTGTAACCACCAGACGTTCTTTTTCGTAATCGTATTTGTAGCCGACTATCTCGCGCAGTTCTTCCACTTCTTCATCCGCCATCAAATCAGGAGCGTCAAACGATGGGTATAATTGTTCTGCCATCATTCCACCAACCCAACTAAGGTAAATGTGTGGCCGTCCTCAATCGGAATACAGAGCACGCGGTCATTCGGCGCAAACGACAAACCCTTCAGCTTGTGATAGTCAGTTGATGGTATCGATACGCCGAATCCGTCGATTAATAAATCCAACTTTGAATCAATCGTCCCGAAGACCGGAAAACTAATCTTCTTCTCAGCTATTTCATTTGATGTACCAGTTAGTATTCCAGCCATTTCATTTACTACGTTGTTCATCGACATTTCTATCACCCTTTCAGCTGCAGTGTCATCATTCGATCGCTACCACGGTCTACACTTTTCACGACACACATTGTATTTATGGTTCCTGAATTAACTTTTATCTTGTCTCCCTTTCGCACCCACGGTATATCTGGATGGACGATAGGACGATTGATTTCTGGTTTTCCGTCTTCCTTCAATATTTCGGCCGCCGCTTCATTGGCCGCTTTCATATTGTCGAAATCCGACTTATATAAAATTTCCTGAGTAATGCCGAATTTGGTTTGACCGTCCTTTGTAGCTTGTACTTTCGGTCGTTTATCACCTTTGGCATTGCCGTAAATCTTAACTCGGGTAACCAATTTTTCGATGGAGCGCTCATCAGAGCTTGTTTCCGTTGTCCAGTCATCCAACTCGTAGATGACTGCGTTGCCACCTTGCAATACGCACTCCATCTTCCCTTTGGTGGATCGGAGTATGTATTTACCGCTGCCTTTCTTCTCAGACTCTTTTATCCGCTCTGTGATAGTGTCAGCAACGTAACTTTTGTATAGCTTTTTTGTTAACTTATTATTCGGTCCTTCTATTTTACCGACGGGAATACCTTGTTCAGCTGCAATTTGCTTAATGCTTGCAGCTGCCGTCATGCCAGTTTTGAAGTAATAATGCTCTTTTGATATTGTGATATTGAATAACGGGTCATACGCAACTACTTGTATTGTGTGATTATCGGAAGTGGTCTTCCACCTCTTAAATGATCCGCGGAATATTTCTTTCCAACCGGTGCCATCCGTCGCTTCGAATACCAAACGTTTATCTAAAAAGACGTGTTGATGAATCCAACCGTCTTCTCGCTTCACGTTTTTCAGTTTCACGGTTAACTTAGCGGCAATCTGGTCTTCCATTTCTTCATGAGACCACGATTCAATTAGTTCTGTAATATCAATCTTAGAACCGTTAGGCGGTAATAATATTAGTCGATAATCAACTCGCATTAAATCGATCATTTCAACCACCCCGCTGGTATGGTCAATTTTTCTCCCGGGTATATCAAGTTGGGGTTTTTGCTTTTTAAATTCTTTTTATTCGCATTCCACAAATCTCTCCAAGCGGTCCCTTTCTGCTTGTATTTCTTGGCTATCTTCCACAGAGAGTCACCTTTAACCACTACATGAATTTTCGGTTTAGGCTTTGATGGGCGAACCTCTTTCTTACCAGATGTAGACCGCTTTACTTCTTTGACAGTGAACGGTCGTAACTCTGTTAGAAACATGGTGTACTTGATGTCTCCATAACCGCCAACATACTCCGGTTCGATATCCCGCAAGAACACAGGAATGTTCCAATCGGTACTGGTAACAATGAACCGAAGCTCTTTGCCTCCTGGTCGTTTGGATTCTGTCCAACTTCTCATCGTTTCGACAATATAATCAGGGGTTAAATCAGAATCTCTGTCGCTAATCGATTGATTCTCACCAGGGAACATACCCTCTAAGCTAAAACTGATAGGTTTACGACCTCTAGGTAGCTCGATTTCGCCCAACACCGTGGGTTCAAACGTCAATACCTTCGTCCCCATCGTAACCGTCATAGACGACGGAGGGACGGGAAGCACGAGAGTCTTTTTATTTACTGGATCAACAAAAGAAAACTTCATATTTAACTTCTCCCTCCGTTATCTTGACATATTGTTTAATGCTTCTCGTAACTTTTCAACAAACTCACGGCTATAGTTGACTACGATATCACGGATCATCTTCTCGTCCGTCTGTCCTCCACCGCTGAACTGCACGGAAATAGGAGCAGAAACATGCACTGGACCGCCTGTATTTTTCACTGTCCCAGCCATCGATCCGGCGAGTGACAATGTCGGCTGTTCAGATTCACCGTAACCTGGAACGATTGGCTCAGGCATCGCGTACTCTTTTACCAATTCCTTCGCTTGACGGAATCGTTCTTGAGTACGCTTGACAAACACGCTCGTGCGCCCACTTGATGGAGAATCCACTAAGTTACTCCGCTCGCTGTCTGACGGTGCTCCTCCGCTGAATCCAATACCTTCCGCGTAAGCAGGTACTTGATTCAAATAGTTCATGGTTTTATGATGCGTCAATACTTCTGTACCTCTAGGTAAATTCATCATTGTAGCTGTGCTAGGCGAAAGCGCCATCTCTCCGTTTGGATAGCGTAATAATTCTGTCCCTCCGCCATCTCCTACAATTGCGTCACCGCCTGGATGGAATCTTGTTCCCTTTGCATAAGCTTTAGGACCGCCACGTCCACCGCTCGGAGCACCTACACTAACTGATGGTGTTGGAACACTGGCAATTCGAGCGGCTAGGTTAGATAACGCGCCTTTAACTGCCGCTGCTCCTGCCTGTATACCATTCAACGAAGCCACCCATCCGGATGCCATACCGAGCGTCATGGCGAGTGCCATGGTATTACCAGTCAACATAGGTCCCGCTCCTGCTAGTGGCATATAAGCTCCTGCCACAACTGCCGAGGATAATCCAAGTACCATCCCGAGTGCCATGGTATTTTGATTCACCATTGCACCAGAGCCAGCTAAAGGAAGATAGGAGCTCGCTACAATTGCAGTGGATTCTCCTAATGTGATTCCCAACGCTGTCGTATTTTGCGTTAGCATAGCCCCTGCACCGGACAATGGATAAAACGCACCAGCGATCCAGCCTGCTGATTCACCCAACGTCATGGTAATGGCGCTAATGTTGTGAACTAAACCTTCAGTTGTGCCCTGCAGCGGATAGAATGCACTCACTATCCAGCCGGATGCTTCACCGGTAACCATCGTCATCGCACTAATGTTATGAACTAGACCCTCAGTCGTACCTTGAAGAGGGTAGAATGAGCCGACAATCCAACCAGACGCTTCACCAGTCACCATTGTCATGGCGCTGATATTGTGGACTAGCCCTTCTGTTGCTCCCTGTAAGGGATAAAACGCGCCAGCCATCCAACCTGCAGATTCTCCGATTGTCATAGTTAGAGCGTCGATGTTATGAGTTAAACCTTCCGTCGCACCTTGTAGTGGATGGAATGCACCAGCGATCCATCCCGCCGATTCACCTAGCGTCATGGTTAATGCTTTAATGTTGTGAGACGCGGCTTCTGCTTTAGACGCCATGCCTGAAATACTCGCTGTTAAAGCCTGGGCGTGTTGATTCAATTCTGCAAAGTCAGGCATTTGACCAGGGGTACCATCGCTTGTCGGAGCAGTTCCGCTTGGTGGCTTTTCTGCCGCTTCAGCTTTTTTACCGAAGAAATTCTTACCGGCCCAATCGCCAATGGTTTCTCCACCTTTACCACCTAAGATACTTCCGCCAATACCGCCCAAGAGACCACCGATTGCAGTACCTACAAGCGGCACGACAGAACCTATTGCGGCACCACCGGCAGCGCCAGCCGCACCTCCTGCAATAGCTCCACCAACGCCACCTACAGCTTTCGCCTTTTCCCCTTTAGGAGCACCAACGACTGCGGCAGTTCCTAGAATCGCACTCAACAACGGAATTCGCTTTCCAAAACTACCAAGCTTGTCGATTCCCTTCGGCAACTTTACAGCTGGCGTTTTAGCGCTCATTTTTTCTATGGCTTTAGTTGTTTGTTTAGGTAATTTCATTTCTTTGTTAGGTCTATCAATCATTTTCTTCATCCACGTCGGGTAAGGAGCTGACCCTGGTGCTGGACCTGGCCAGTTTTGCTTTTTGAAAAGTCCTTTTTCGACCTTTGTTTTGGGTGCTTTTTTCTCTTTGTTCAACATCTTCTGAAACCAAACGGGATAAGGGGCTGAACCAGGAGCTGCGCCAGGCCATTTTTGTTGATTGAAAGGTCCTTTACCCGCTAATTTCCTTCCTGTTCTGGTATCGGTGCCAATTCCTACAGTAGATGATCGAGTAGTTGTGTTAGGCTGATTCCCGCTAGACTTCTTGCTACCAGTCACAATTGGAGTACCTAGACTTCCGCCTTTGCCACCAGGCAATTTATCTTTCAACCACTTGCCTGCCTTAAAAGGAGCTGCAATGGTCTTTAACAAAGGACTTAGCAACATAGAACCAATCGCTCCCGCTCCGAGTGTTGCAATACCGGCTCCACCGATGGATTTCGCAGAAGGATTCTCGAAAGTATCACCCCATAGGCCACCTATAGCTCCCAATCCTTTCATTAGGCCTGTCTTCATACCTTCAAAGATGGCCTCGCCAATTGATAGGCCGATTTTTGAAGCCCAAGGCTTACCCGAACCTTCCCACCATCCGTCAAGAGCTTTCTTACCCTTACCGTTCCACCATCCGTTAATGTCATCCATAACAAAGTTGACTTTGCCCTTAAAAGATAGATCCATAAACTCTTTATTGTTTAGGTAACGAGACTGTACATAATTGAAGCCTTGTTCAAGGTTCGAGAATACGAATTCAGACGCTTTCTTTCCGTGTCCTTTTACGGTGTCTTTCCACCGACCCCATGTATCTTGGTTATTCGCCAACCAGTTATTGATTGCGTCTAGTCGTGGCTTCATCGGTTTTAATATGCCGTCTCCCACGGATCGAAGTAATGAACCTCTATAACCCTTCAACGTGCTTATTACGCCTAAAGACGTCTTCGACAACTTCTCTGCTCCACCATCGAATTTAGTAGTAAGTTGTTTAACGACCCCACCAAAACCGATTTTATCAAACTCTTTTTTAGACAATTTGACGTTAAATTCTTTCAGCCGTTCCATTTCGCCCATTTGACTGTCCGCTAATGCTTCCATTGCATCCGAAACGGTTTTACCTGGCGTTAGCGAAGCCATATCAGCAGATAATTTTAGAAGATCTTTAGCTTGCTTAACATCCCCATTAGTCACACCGATTCCTCGAGTCAACGCAGGGAATAAGTCAACGGAACTGAATGGCGTGGTATCAGCGAACTGACCCATCCACTTGACTAGACTCTTTGCTTTTTTCTCGTTTCCGCCAAGCCAATGCTGCATAGATACTTCATATTGCTCAAAACTCATAGCGGCACCGACAGTAGCGTCTTTCAACTTACCGGCACCAATTACTCCTAATGTGACTGTAACAAGTGCAGGAATGCTTGTAAGCGCCCTGCGGACTCCGCCGATTGCACGACTAGCCAAGTCATAAGCTCGCAAAGTAAAGCGGTAGCTACGATTCGCGACGCGGTGAATGTAAGATGTTACACGGCTTACTACACGAGACGCTTTGTCTACAGCGTTTAACGTCATCGACCACTTGCCACGGTTGAAATCATTGCGGCGTTTGTTCGCCATATTGGTAGACCGTTTCATTGATGCTTCAAATTGTGTGACTGATTGTTCAGCTTTTCTAATTTCGGCACTGTAGTTATCAGTCGCTTCAATCGGTATTTCTACACGATATACTTCTCTTGCCATTCACTCACCTCCGATTCGCAGCTTGTATCGCTTTTCTTTCTTCGTATTCTTTTTCTAACTGCTCACGCATAGAAGAAAAAGCAAAGTCCTGTATGGGTAGGGGCTTCTCTCCGATTTCATCCGGCAGTTTACCGGTTCTTTGGAATATCTCATGCAGAAGGGTTACTCTTCCTCCTGCTCCGATGAGTTTTTTATTAAATCGCTACTTTCCGTACCGAATCCTGAAATGTCGTCAATCTTATCGATGATTGCCGACTTTTCTCCAGCCTTTAAAATCTTATCAATCAAGTCAGGGCCATTAACTACATTCAACTGCTTCCACGCTTGTTTGTTATCCCATAACTCTTTACGATGTTCTGGAATCGTCGCGTGATAGATCAGCAAACTGCGGAACTTGGTTACATCTGTTTCCAATGCAACTTTCACACCGCCTAGATTCTTCGCATTTTTAAACTTTGTTGCCATGTCTTGAAGGTCGTTGTATCTCTTTTCGGAAAGGCCACGAATATCAAACGAAAACAAAACTTTGCCTTTACGAGTGATTTCAATAGTTGTAACGTCTTCTTGTATATCTTCATAAGCGCCTAAAAGGCCGCGAAGGACATCGCCCTCCACCGCCAATAGCTCTTCTTGATCTTTTTTCTTTTCAGTCATTTGTCAATTCCTCCTATTATTCGAAATCCGTGCGCAGTACGCCGGTAAAGTTTAAATTCGCGCCTTTTGAGCGATCTTTCAGTCCAATCAATGCTTTTTGTAGCATGATGGAATCACGAATGATTGTTTCTGTGAATGTCAGAGTGATCGTGTAGTTCGTCGGTACCGCCCACACAATTTTCTTTCCTGCTGGGTTGTAGTCCGTATTTGTAAAGCCAACCGCCATCTGCCAAGTGTTAACTTCAGCAAGGAAGTTACCGTCCTCGTCATACAACTCTCCATCTTTACCTGTTAAAATATTGCGCGGATCGAATTCTCCTGCATCAATTGCCTCTTGAACCTCTGGTGGCAAGTTCGCCCGAAACGTCCATTCTCTGTTTAATACGTCACCAGGAGCGACGTTTGCAAGTACAACGTCGCCATCTGGAACGCAATCTCTAAATACGTAGCGTCCATCCATTCCTCATTACCTCCCTATTAGTACTGGAATCCGAATGCAAGATAAGCTTTTTCAAGCCCGTCCAGATCGACCAGGTTATCAAATGTAAACCAAGCAGAATCGCCTTCAGGTGCTGTTGTTGGATCCACAATCATTTCACCGGATTCAAGTCCACCTTCACGAATCATTTGTCCGATTTCGCCATTAGCGAGTGTACAAACAAATTGACGATCATCCTTGCTGTTATCAATGTTGTTCGCCATTGCTTTATGGATTTTTACCGTAATACGATCAATCAATTCGTAACGAGTACGAACGCGGCGGAGTTTCTTCCAGCCTTCATCCTCATCTTCACCGAGCGACACAAGTGTGTTGATGCCGTAATCGATTTGCGGAATACCGTCTGAATTGAGCGAGAACACCATCATGCCGTTTGTGGCTGCCTCATTGTATTGCGATGCAGTTAACTCTCCTTCAATGCCGATACCCCCAGCAATTGTGTTGCCTGTTAAACTGGATTTATAAGAACCTGAGATAAACATACCGAGTACGCGAGCCGCCGCTTTAGCGCCTGTCAGTACGCCTGTAGTTGTCTGAATGCCATTTCCGATATAAGCAACGGCGAAGTCGTTGAATGCTTTTGCGCGAGACTTACGTACTTCAAAATCAATAGTGGGCTTTTCGCCGACAAATGTCGTCATGCGGTACCCTTCGCGAATCTTCCGACGAACGAACGCATGGAGCGCCGCATGAATAGAAGGATCTTCCGAATCGACCGTGATCGAGTCGTAAAACTTCGTTTCTGTCAGCTTGAATCCGTCTGTGTAGTCCTCTGCTACTGTTTCTGGATCGGAACCGCCAGTTAGTGGTTGATTGATCACTGCCGTTACTGTAGTAGATTCTGTTGAATCTGTAGAAGCTGTAAGAATTTTGCTTTTCGCAAGAACAGCAATGGCTAACGAAAGCGCTTCGTTTTCTCCAGCTGCAAATGTAATGGATTCGATTTGACGACCACCTTCAAAAACGATTAACTCTTTGTTAGTCGGATCAAGCGCCTCGCGAACCGTTACTGAAAATAATCGAGATGTCGGATATAACGTCCGCAACTCTACTGATTTAAGCGTTTCTGCTGTAAGAGACAAAGTGGCCGGTTTTCCTCCTGTGCCAATCCGAACCGTTTGCACGAAGTATGCGCCACCCTCGAATATTTCCTTTACCACGTCGGCACCGTACCCAGTACCCACCATTTCCTTGACTGCATCGCCACTTTCAACCGTAAACAACTTACCGACAGGCCCCCAATTGGACTTGATAACAGCAGCACCTACACCGAGCGGACGTGAATAACGAGCATAACCGCCAGCGTTGTACCAACGGACGAATACTCCTGGACGTGCCTTTTGTTCGCCTAATTTAAACATTGCTCCAATCATTTAATTCACACCTTCCGCTTTCTGAATTTTTCAATCGCCGCAGTAACCTGAGAACGCGTTAACTGATCGCCCTCTGCGCCAAACAACGCACCTGCCAATACCTCAGCATCTACACCAAAGGCGGACGGTGTCGCTTGGATTTCTTCCCGTGAGTAATACGTTTCAACTGCCAATGCTCGCGGTGTTTGTTTCACTACCTCTTTTTTTACTGATTCTTTTTCAGTCGACATGTACTTCTCCTCCTCTTTCGGAATCAAAATAAGCATGTTTCAAGAACGGATACACTACCGGTTCTCGCAACACGCCGAATTTCATTTCTATTTTTATTTGTCCTTGCCTGAATGGATCGTAGCCGTCATCTGCCGCAACAGATAACAATCGCATCTTGGAATTATCCGACATACGAATGCTGTGATCGATTGCCAGCTGCCTGGTTACTCTATCCACGAATTGCCTTCTAACTGTGACGTCAGGCGCAATCACATGACCGTTCAACTGCATTGTCACCCAAGCGCCCCAGTTCATCGGTTCGACCTTCCTTGTCGCTTCTACACGCCAATACAGGGCGGGTTCCGAATCAGAAGGTGACCACAATGTTGGGTTAGTCTGCAAATTTGGAAACTTCTTCGCTGACCACATTTGCAGAGCCGTAACTGGATCAGGCTCAATAGGTGAATGCATCAGCCAAGCAAGTGAATACACTTGGAAGCGCAAGCCTCTTGTCAGCGCATCCCATTCTTGATCCACGATATCTTCTGATGCTGTACCCACATATTCCACATAGTGCGGAACACCTGCCACATCAAAGCTTTTCTGATGAAGCGCATCGATAACTTGCTTAGATATAGCATCTACTTGCTTAAAAGTTGTACGTTTCGCATACGGCCACACTTCATATAAAGAGGTAAAGGCAGCGTACGGTTCATTCGTCTCTTGTGGACCCTCCCGATACACCAATGAAGGCTTCGGCATTTTAGGACCTGCAGCAGACGGTTCCCATACTTCGCCATTGACCAACGATACTGAAGCGATTAACATGTTGCGGATTTCTTCGCGCATCAAGTCGACCCCCAATACTTATGAACCTGGGCTTCAATCATAGGCAGTGCTGCTAAAGCTGTCGGTTCGATAATTGGTTGCTTCGGCATACCCTTTACAGACTTTCCGAATATTTGACTACCACCAACTGTAAATCGCAACATTTTCGAATGAACGGGTACGATAGGTGTACCATGAGGTCCGTATATTCCTGTACCTTCTTCCAAATACGTTCCGACCATCGTTCCATGCGCTAGATAGATGACAGCTCCACTAGAAGTAGCATCGGCACCGCCATGAATAGCGCGTCTAGTATTACCCGTCCGATCCGTCCAGGGCGCTTTGCCTTTTGCAGTATCTTCTAGGTTTTTACCAATCGTGTTCCCTAGAAGGTGCATGCCGGCTTTCTTTCCATCCAAATATTCTTTCGCCTGAAACTTCGCCATATCATGTCACCCTTTCTAGTTCGCCTTGATAGCCAACAATCTCTCCTGCAACCGTTTGTGGATAGATTGCTTTCACTTGGAATATCATGCCGTGTGCTTCGAATTCATCTATTACAATCGTCCCGGCACGAATGTCTGTCTGGTAATCAGCGAGTAAGCTGAAATGACGGTCTACTTGTTTCTGTCCAGCAAGTGTCGAGATTTCTTGCGGAGAGCCACCAGATGTAAAAACGCGCACAATAAAAGGGCCGGTAGTGGATTGTATTTCGTCCATGTACCCGCCCATATTCACTTTCTCGCGTCTATTAACCGTAATCATTACAGGGTTTTGATCGATGCTCCACTGTGTATGCTTACGTCTCATGGCCACAATGTTTTTCATCACATCACATCCGGTATGCGGAATTTCAGCATCATCGATCCGTTAGTATCATCTTCGATATCAACCAACAATTCTGCTTCTTTATCCTTGTATAGCTTCACCATAGCTAAGGCATGAGTATAGCGGTCTTTCATGGATGTAAGGTCATACTTTTCATTACCAGCTGAATACGACTGGATATCCCCTTCAATCAGTCCCGCCTTAATAGACCAGATTTCAGCAGCCAACCCATAGATGCTTTGATGTTCAAAAAACATGAGCGCCAGTTCTTCATCCGAGAATAAGGGGATTAACCCCTCGTTGTTAGGACTTGGATCATTCACCATCAATCGTAATCTCTTAAAATCAAGTGGCGTTGCAATCATTTAGACCACCCCTTTCTTATTGGCCGGGGAACGTGATTTCCTGTACGTTTTCATCAACAGCAGCGAAAACTCCACGCCAGAAGTCGCCAACGATTTGCGCTTCAACCAAACGAGTCAGATCACCAATATCAGACCTGACTTGCAAGCCTTGTTTTACAAGCTCTTTGAATCCACGCTTCGGACGGATCAAGTACGCTTTGCCTTGAGGGACACCTGGGTATTCATAAGATTTACGAGCAACAGTAGTTTCCCATCCGTCGTAGTAGATGATGTCCAGAATGCCGCTAGTCGCACCGTATGGAGTAGCTTGCAACGTCATGCTTCCAAGCGCTTCCTGAATATCTTCCTTGTCGGCAGAGTTAGCAAGAAGAACCGTACCAGGACGTTTCGCCACACGTGCATCTTTAAGCGCCTTGCGCAACGTCTCGCGTAGAGACAGCATGTGATGGGCGTCGCTCGATGTTCCTGCATTGCCGTCAGGCTTTACATATACTGCCGCTGTCTTGTTTGCCGCTTTATATGAGTGTTTAATAATTGGACCTAAGTGCAAGTGATTCAGCATTGCATTGTGCGCTTCACCGAAAGCCTTATTTAGAATCTCAAAGTTGAACATCTGATTAAAGATTTGCATTTCCTTTGTATATTCAAATCCAGCTGCATAACCTTGTATGCGTGCAATAGGACCGTTCTCCGCTTGAAGAGAGCCGAATTTAACTTCTTCACCTTCAAGGTGCTCGAAGAATACAACCGTTCCAGTTTGCGCCCATTTCGCTTCGAATTCTTTTGGGAAGTTTGGATCTGTTAATGTATCGTAAATTGGATTGTAGAGGACAGGTACTTCTTCACGTCCGAGTTCCACATCCAATACAACCTTCTGGACCAGTTCTTTACGAGACGATTCAGATGTCATCATTTCTCCAATCGGTTTGTCGACATCGATTACTTCCATTTCACCGTTTACGATTTTCTTTGGTACCGTTTCTTCTTTTCCATCAAACAAAAAAGAGACTTCGGATTCGATAGTCCCTTCACGACGCTTTTCTTTTAGTGAATCAATTGAGTGTGTACGAATTGTCATTATCTATATCCTCCTTAAACCTGTGGTCCTAGAATGAACCAGATTACGTTATTTTGATCTTTAGCTGATGTTACTCGGCCGACTAAACGATTCGCTCCCGCGCCATCTTCCGGTGTAAACTTGCCGCCAGTAAAGTAGATAGACGTGCCAATCGGAAATGCTTTTGTCGTTTGAATTTGATCTGTTTCAAATTCTGCTTGCTCGATGTTTAGAATAACCTCGTCTGTTTCTCCTGCAGCTGTCACCACCGACTGCATTGCCGTTCCGAAGAAACCGTCTAATTCATAGAATAGACCCGCTTCAATTGTGGTGCTTGCCGGGACTGTTACGCGGACGGATTTACCATCAGATACTTTTGCGCGATACGCTGTGTGCGTAGTTGTTGGAATTGCTCTTGCTTCTGCCATGTATGTTCTTCCTCCTTCTTAAAGCGATACACGCTTTGTTTTAAATTTCGGTGCGTTTGGATTGCTGTTGTTACCGCCTGTGCCTGCTGGCTTGTCTGTATGTTGATTGCTGATTAGACCTTTGACCACCTCGTCAGCTAGGAAGGAATCCATTTCACCGGACAGTTCTTCTTTTGTCTTGTCCGAGTTGAATCCGGAGGAGTGATAGCCCCACATCTTACCAAGCGTAGTTTTAGGATCGTTCAACTCTTTGCGGACAGCTTCTGATTTCACTTTCTCTTCCACCATTTCGCCGACCATTTTATCGAATTTTACTGCTTCTTGTGCCTTGATTGCGTTTGCTGCATCCTTCGCAACCTGGACTACATCCATTTCACCAGAAATACCTAGTGCTTTTTCGACTTCTTGGAGCTTTGTAACAGATTCAGTAACGCCTGCTACCCATTCTTTATCAATGTCTGTTGCAACTTGTTCTGGTTTCCATCCCATCTCACCAGCAATCATTGGGACTGTAATTTGTTTGTTCCCAAGCATTGTTTTCAATGCCGCCAATACCTCTTCTGGATTCATTTCATTTCCTCCCTTATCATTACTCATTTCACCTGTCGGGCCTTCGCCTTCCAAGTCCCACATCTCACCACTCATGGCAACAATGCGAGTGTTCATTCCTGCTCGATCTAATGGCGTCCAATCAATAGACATAGGCTCATATCCAACCACATTCGTTTCTCGTCCAGACCTTTGTAGCTTAGGACGTCCAAAGATAGACACCTGCTTAATACGTCCAGACCGAATCCATCGCTTTAAATCGGTTGCAGCCGCATCGACTACCCCACGAAAATACGCAATCTCCCCAACCATCTTTGCTCCGACCCAATGGGTTACTGGAGGTAAGAACTGATTGCTGACGTCTTCTGGCTTTTGATGGCCAAGGAAACCGTTGAGCGTGCTACTGTTGACCGCTGTGACGATATCTTGCAAGGATTGTCCTTTGTAGTTCCATCCACGCTTAGATGTGCTTGCAGGGATTTCTACAACAACTTCGAGCGGATCCCTATCGCCTTTCATCAATTCTTCCACGTTGACGGATGGAGCGGTGGGGATATCTTCAATCCTCATTTCTCCAGCCAAGTTTCCGAATAGCTGAAAGATTTGTTTGTCTGTCTGCGCCATTTCTCCGCAGATCATAGCTGTATTCATGTTCTCACCTCCTTTCAATTCCTTATCGTCGCAAATAAGGCGAAAATACTTACACAGCACGCAAAGATAGAAATAATTAAAATGATTAAATCCAATCATATCTCTCCCGTCTTATAAACTGTCTGATACCAATGTTCGATGTCCTGTTGCGCCATAGGATTCGCCATCCATTCAATTAAACGGTCCGCGAAGTCCTCCACGTCTTCTGTCACTTCTGACAAGTTACACAAGCAATTCGGATGAGCGGGGTAGTCAGGTAAGGTTTCGAGTGAGTATACACCTTCACCTTTGCCCTCATCATGACTAGCAATAGTCCTGCACTTGTCGCAAGCGACACCAGCATTAGATAGGCTCCATCGAATGCCTTTGTTGGACGGATTAAGTTCAGCGGCTTGTCGGGTTGCTTCACCGAATGCGGCTGCCATTTCCGTTCTTGCTAGACGTAGCGATTCATAACTCAGGTTCATCGGGATGTTACCTTCTAAACGCTCAATCATATTCGGATATTCGGACACCAACGATCCTGCACCGTTCCTGACGTATTGTTCAAGCATTTCAGCAACTTTGTATGGATGTTCACCAGCCGCGATTGCTTCTCGGACGATAGAACCGATAGCGTCTCTCGACTGTCTACTCTTGCCCCAAATACGGTCAGACAGATTCAGACCCTTGATGGTTCTTGTCTGCATCGCTTCAACTGCTTTAGTATGTTGACGGAAGAACGAACGCTCCATTGGTTTCCAATCCAACCCCGCTCTATTCAGAATGCGCAATGTCGCTTGCTTGGATTGGTGGATACCCGCTTCAATACTTAGTTGCAAACCATCGAGGAGAATGAGCGTCAGCCCTTCCTCCAGTTTGCTTGCTTGTTGTTGCAGTAGCGTATCGATTACTTCGTTAAGCTGATAGGCATTACCTGTCACTTCGTAGCGTCTGATTTCAGCGGCAAGTTCATCAGCGTTTTGTATAAACAATTGCTGGATGGCTTTATCCTGTCGCAATAGCAATTCAATCAGTTGCTTACGGGCTTGTAGGGAAAACGTGCTGTTGCCGGATAATCCATAAACTCTACGCTTCGTCATCAGTGCCACCACCACCACTCAGACGTTTCTTGATTTCATTCAACTGAGATTCGAGATCATCACTGTCAGGCATTCGCAAACGGTTAATCCGCGTCTGCTTGATGCGATCTACTTCACTCTCGCCCTCTTCTTCTTCATATTCACTCATTGTATCTACCTGTTTAGCCAGGAAGTTAATAGCGGATTTCTCGCTTATAATATTGTTGTTCAATCCTAGAATCAAGGCGTTCACGGTATTCAGCAATTCTTCACTAATTTCCTTCGTTGTTCTCGGATCTACGTTGACCCACTGCAATTCGGTTGCGTAAGTTTCATACGTCTTGTTCTCCGCTTGCGCTGTCATTGCCAAAACGATACGAGCAAGACGCTTCCAGCTATCTGCAAAGTGCTCACGCTTTCGCTCGATTGATCGGATGAGCACGGGCATTTGCTCTTTAACGGACGATAGACTGGAAGACGTATGCACACCAAATACGAATTCAGGAGTTTCAGATGTGTCAACGATGCAATAGAAGATAAGCTTCAGTAATTCTTTAGCGTCTCCAGTAGTCGAACGAGCTTCAATGAATTCAGCATTTTCTTCATCAGTCATTATCATTAATTCTTTTCCGTCGAGATCCAACGTGCCGCCTTTTTTATAATAAGCAGCCACATCGGTTACACCGAAGTTATTCCTCAAAAACTTGGCTACATCTTTTACTTTAAGCATTAAGCGTGGTGTGCTGTGCATCTTACTGCCTTGCATGGCGTGTAGCATGATGTCGTGGTATGCCTTCAAGAACGGTTCAATTGGTTCCAAGTCGGATTGGCCATACAAACTCTCGTCACCTTCATTCTTAAAATGAATGATTGGTATGAAGTCCCAAGGCGTTTCGTTAATGCCTGGTTCAATGTCAGGCGGTTGATCACCATCAATTTCTACTTCACGTTCACCACGTCGGATACGCTGTGTGACAGTCGCTTTCTTCTTATCGCCATGCTCATCCTCCCATTCATGTGCGACTTCCAATATATATTCCAACACAACACCAGTCATCGGATCACGCTTGATATCCTTTACTTGACCAGGAGGGATGATGTTGTAGATCAACCGCACTTTTTCCTCCGGATACAGAGAAGCGTCATTCTCTTCTTCCCTTGTGATCCATACATACGTATCACCGTCGCGTAACGAATCACGCTGGGTACGTTGCATGTTGGATATGTTGTTCTTGAAGAATGAATCAATGACTTCTTGTGCATCCTTATCAGAAATCTTGTATTGCGGGACTCCCATGAATCCGACCGTATTGTTGATAATAGGTTTAGCGAATCCAGCGCCCAACTTATAATCATCATGTGTATTAAAGTACAATTGCTTGGTGAGTTCGTAATCTACCTTGCTACTGTCTAACTTATAACTACCACCAAGTCCGCCAGTCGTTACGCCACCCCACCCGAAAGGAAGGAGCAGACGTGACCGCAACTTCGATATTTCACCAGTAATTTGGCTCCATTTAGCCATGTACTCTCGCCCCCCTCATAAGCGCAGCAGTGTAGTCGTCCAAGCGAACACCTCTGTTTTCTTTCGTGTATATTCCATAGCGTTCCGCATCCATTACGTGGTCAAAGTCTTTCACAGGCTTGTCCTCTCCTCGATTGGACGCTTTTTCATCCCATACATAGGAGGAACGCTCACGCAACAGATTAACGCAGTCTCGATGTGTCAGGCATCTTCGCTCCGATATCAATCGAGATACAGTTCGTATGCCATCCAGTACAGCGTTGTCGGCTTTCGTTACGAATAACACACCTTTTTCTTCGATCAACGCAATAAAAGACGCAGCGGACGGGTCAATGATTACCTCATTGGTGTACCCAGCGCAAAACGTCTCAAGTTCATCGTAGTATGTGTTATCTGTTTTCTGTTTCCCTTCAGCGCGGCCGTCATAGAAATACTCTTTTAGGTTATAATATGTCGCCACACCGTCAGTATCGTAATGAATACCCTGTAGAACAAACGCTGTCGGGTTCTTGGTTCCATAGTCAATTGCTACTTGATAGTCGTGAATATCAATTGGCCATTCGTCTATGACGTGCTCTTCTTCGTTGAACATGTCGTATATGATGCCTTCTGCAAGAACCCATAAACCGAGTATGTACCGTTGGAAGAAGACACCTGAATAGATGCGATGGAACTTTTGTTTCACTCGCTCAGATAAGGATAGATTATCGTTCATCGTAAAGTGCAGAACGTATATTTTCTTTTCTTTCGCCTTATCGATGAACTGCGTCTTGAACCAATGGTACGGCCCTGCTGGGTTGCAGTTAACAAATACCTTGCCACTATTACCATCAGTTTCAGCAGAACAACGACCAATAGCCTGGTCAACAAATGACCGAGGGAATAACGCTACTTCATCCAGATAAGCACCTGCAGCAGTCAACCCCTGCAATGTATCCTGACTCGCTTCATTGTTTGCTCCAAACAAATAGTACGTATTGGTTCCAATCTGCACATATGGATCGCCCGAACGATGGTAGTGATAGTCAATGCCTTTAGCGGTCAATATCTGAAACATCGGTTCCAGTACGTTCCGCTTCAACGCGCCCATCGACTTACCTGCAATGATGAAGTTCTGGTGCTGATGTTTCGCAAGCGACCAGGTAACGAACGAATCAATCATTGCGACCGTCTTGCCAGAACGAATAGATCCGTGACATATAATCATGTCATAGTCTTTGTATGGACTCCAATCAGTCCACCACATCAGGAGCTTCTTTTGCTTACGACTAAACGGACGGAATTTGAAAGACGTGGACTTCTTACGTTTCATCGTCCATCACCTCATCCGCAAATACATCTTCCGTTTGAGCATTCAATGCATCTTCATAGCTACTACCTTGAGCGTGCGGATCGCCTTCTGTATCACCGCGTAGGTTGCCGAGTTCTAAGTGAGCTTTTTCTATGTCGACTTTCATCTTCTCTTCTTCCAGACGTTTCTTGTCGTGAGCAGAGAGTAAATCTGTGTACTTTGCTAACATATCCAAAGCCTTCATCTTGTCAGCCAGCTTGACAGAGACGCCATCTTTACCCTGCTTCACTTCGGTAATTATAGTGCCGTCTACTTCGTCAGAGTTCATGAAAGTTACGTAGTTTCTCATATAAGTAACTTTCTCGTCCTTATCATCCAGAAGTGCCTTCCCGTATTCATCCATGGCCACAACTTCTTCGGAACCAAATGTCATGAAGTCGGAGATGTCTGCAAAGGCTATATCGATGTACTTTTGGAGTACATCATCAAGACTTAATTTCTTCTCGCTTAGTTTGTCATTTCGCATCCTATCAATCTCCGCTGAAATCTTAGGGTTTCTTAGGTGGCCATGCCCTTCAACCATAGCTGTTGTATAAGCGCATCCGTAAGCCTTCTGATACGCCTTAGTTGCATTAAAGTATTTAATGTAGTAAATACAAAAAAGCCGTTGTTTATCAGTCAGGCTATCCGACTCAACAACAGGCTCTTTATCCTTCTTTTTCGGTTGCATCCTTTTCGACGGGGTTGCAACCTTTTTCTTCCTAGTTGCTTCTTTATTCGATGGACCTCTTACCCAAGACTCACGACTCTTTCTGCTTTTCAATGTCCCTAACTTTACATCGTGTTTTTCAGCAAGCTTAGAAAGTGTGATCTTGGTCGTTTCCCATTCTTTCTGTATCTTTCCCCAGTTTGACATTCTACATCACTTCCGCCTCCTATATTTTCTGGCATAGAAAAAAGCGCCATTAATCAGCGCTTAATATTAATTAAAAGATGGGCTGTTAAACAACTGTCTATCTATAGCATCAAATAAATCATCTTCGGATAATTCAAATGTTTTTATCAGCAGTTCTGAATGAATTTTTCTTAACTCAAAATACTTTTCATAAATATCTTCTTTTTTCAACAGCCTAGTCACCGTGCTAATCTCCCCGTGAACAACCTTACTCCTAATTTTATACATGTCTTTCACTAATTTATTTATTTTCAACCTCTCTTCATAATTATCACTCAAGATAAGGCTTGAATACATAGAAATCTTATACGATAGTGGACCTTCTCCACTAACTAATAAAGACTCTATACCTGTTATAATACTTAAAATGCTTAAATCAACTGTCGGTGAATAACATGCACTGCTATAACTTTGGAACGAATAGCCCCACCTTGAAGGCTCCCATTGATTTACATCTCTATCTTCTTTAGATTTTTTATTATGTTCGCAAACAATGTTGTGAGCTGTAGCTACCTTTTTCATTATTTCCTCAGTAAACTTAATGGGAGCACTTTCTTCAAATTTTATATCATCATCAGACGCAGCATAATAATTCATCAAGTATGTGTTGTGGTCTTTCAAAAGTTCATACATCATAGTTTCATCTTTATATTTTGAAACCCTCAAATTAACCTCCGGCAAAGCTAACTGTAAAGCTTTATAAAATAAAAGGCCATTAGAAATATACATATCTTCATGATTACCTTCTACTTCTACGATTACTGAGTTTTCCTTTTCAGGATTACATACCAACGTTATAAATTCATTTACCTCGTATTTTGGTAAATCCAACGAAATTTTTTCAACTACATAAGAATCAACTGTCATATTCTCATCCTCCTCATGACATTATTCGCCGCGAATGGGAAGAATCCTCTATTTATCACTCGTATGTATGGGGCATATAGGAGCCGTTCATTCGCTCGAACGCACCCCTCCTTTAATGGTTCCCCTCAATCTGCTAGACTCCGCACGTCATCGCACGTCATACTTTCTTTTCCTATTCGCTTATTAACCTTTTTTCGGGCCCGGTTAATAGACTGCTGCACTGTGCTTTTACTGATACCTAATTCATCTGCAATAGAAGACCAACTCATCCCTTGTGCGGTGTGTAGCAAGTAACACTGCCGTTCTCTCAAAGAAAATGACGAAAGAATATCAGCCATAATAATCTTTTCCTCCTTCGTCATGAAAAGATGCTTTTTATTGATATCATTTTCTTCACGTAGCTGTTCCGCTATATCTGGAATCAAATCGATATTTTCATATGAACGACGCTGATAAACGGATTTTTCATCTACCCCCCGGAATGTTCCAGGTTGCCGTCCGCTCGTCATCCATTCCAGCGAGTACGACATAGTTTCAATCATGCTGTTGAAGCGCTTCAAATCTTCCATTTCAATCGGGTTATCTCTGTCCAATTGATCCGCGCGTCTTTTTAGCTGTTGTCTGCCGTCTGTGTATTCCTGAATCAATTCGTCCGCCCAACTTAGCATATTGAATCCCCCTCTTATCGTCTTCTTACAGATCCACGGTGCCGCTTGAATATATCTCTGTTAGTCCCCATCAATTCCGCTAGTTCCCACTCACTCAATCGCTCATTCCGTTTCTTACTTGTCCTAGTATCCTTTTGCTCTACCTCTCGTTTAACAGGCTGTACGAGTCCTTTTTCAATGAGCTGTTCTTGTATGCTTTTCATAACAACATCACACTCACAATAAAAGCAGCTGTACTCGCAATAAAGAGGGTAAGTACCGCCTCTCGGACTTTCGCATTCTCTCTTTCGCCGATGACTCCAAAAGCAGATATCAACATAAGCCCCAATAAAATAATTTGAAAAGCTATAACCATTCACTCTCACTCCTTTTTTGAAATAAAAAAAGAGGACAACAAATGACGCAGCGCAATGCTGCAATCAAATGTTGTCCTCTGGTTGGCCAGGGGGACAGTTCTTAAAGTTATTAGTCTTTTATTTTTGAGAGTTTACTTTTAAACTGAGTTTCATTTTGAATATTTTTAAGCTGTTTGTTTGTTGAATCTGTAATCTTCGTTAGTAACGTTTTGTATCTTTCATTTGCTGTTTTGAGTAAAAAATCTTCAGCTAAGGAGCGAACTCTATTTGCGCATCCCGAGAATTGTAATCTTGAATTAAAACCGCTGTCGTTGAATAACTTCAAGAAAACTTTAATCTGCGGATCCGTAAACTTCTTTATTAATTCATCATAATGTGGAACTGCGGCATTGGCTATTCCGTGCCCATTACCGATAAAACACATTATTATCACTTTTACATACTTATAATTGATGTTCATAGGTATTTTTCCATCATCACCAACAAACGAGGTTAAAACACGAGCAAACGGGGCCTCATTATAAAAATTATTATATCCATTATGAACATCGTATAAGTCTTGAATAGCACGTACCATTTCAACTTCTCTTTCACCTTCAGGCAAATATGATTTTCCTGAAACGAAATCTAAAAACTCTGTAGCATATGTTTTCCTTTCAATTTCTGCGTTACCTGAAAACACAGCATATTTTATTCCTACATTATTTTTCTCTTCTTCGGAGCAGTTATTCCAAAGTATATTGACTATTAATTTGAGGTTATTCCGAACTCTTACCTCTGTTGAAGGGTCGGTGTACATACCAAATACTGCACGAAGACAAGAATCCACTATATCCTCAGGCATCAACTCGATATTCCTTTCAATTGAAGGAATATCATCTTCATCGACATCATAATTTCTTAAATTTGAGAGGAGTCTTTTAACCTCAATAACCGCGCCTTCAGGGTCTTTAGCAAAAACTTCTCTGATGCAAGTCTGTAACCAGCCGACTAATTGTAGACCGTCGATATCATTATGGTTAGGATGTGCAGCGCTTGTATGATTTCTCATATCCCTTATATAATCAAGATGTTTATATCCTATTTCTGTAATGATGCCGGTATCTTTACAACCTCTAACTAGTTCCCAATCATCTAGGTTTATTAAATCCTCTTCATCTTTAAAGGACTTTTTTCTTTTTGTATCTGTGATTATGCTATCGATAAAGTAATTCATATCAAAATGAGCGACTTTTCTTCTAAGATTAACAATTATTTCATTCCATAAAAAATTTAATGCCGCATCAAAAAGTCCTGCTCCGCACGCTGCAATAAATTTAGAAATATACATGGCTTCCATTCTTTGATCATCAACTAACCTCTGAATTGCATGAGGTATATTTTGAATAACCACCAACCTTTCGCTTTCATCTACCAAAACGTTCTTTTCTGGTAATTTAAGTTCCGCTAAGTATCTTTCGAATTGGCTTGTAAACTCAGTAATTCCTGTTTCAACATTTACCCTTTCTAAATTGCTCAAAAATCCTCGCCCTCTTCTCTCCGCATCCGTCTCACTTTTCCTTGATGCGTCACAATCTTGTATTCACCGTGCTCTGGCAATTCCCTCACCTTTGCTATCCCATCCGAAATCACTACAACACAGTTGATTGGTAGTTCCATTATATCAATATTTAACCTACCTTGCCCATCAATCGACAAATTTTCCATATTCACCAGGACCCCTCCATGTGATACAATAATGTCAGCCATGACGGGAGAGATCCTGTCTTTTTTATTTACCCATATACCCGAACCGTCGGATTCTTCTCTTTTGCTTTCTCGATAGAAAACCAATGTTCTTCTGACTCTAAATCGTCAACGTCAATTACACGAATTACATCTGCATAGACCTCTTCAGAACAAATGTATCGTTTTTCATTTTTAAAATTAAGTAGCCATCCACTTTTCATGTTAGTTTCCCTCCCTCTCAATTCCCGTACAATCCAAATTTTCGCTGCTCAATCTCACCCTTCATCTCCTGATCCATAACGAGCAATGCCACACTTCGTCTATTCGTTTTCAATTCCTTAGCCAAGTCACTAATCGGCATGCCGTCACCCCACATTCCCCGAAAATGAAGTAACTCACTTTCTTTCCATGTCCACTTGATTTCAATATCGTCCAGAATCAAGATTGTCTGTTCATTTCTCGCGCTGACCATTCGGCTCCCTCCTTCGCTACTCTCTGCGCATACCGCAACTGCTGAAACATGTACGGATCATCATAGTTACCGCCAGATGATAGCCAGTCCGCTATGCGTTGGTGTAAGTCTTGCACTACCGATAACGGTAGTTGGTCTGCTAATTTATTAATTTCATAGATTGGATTCATAATTATTCCTTTCGTTCTACCGGTTATCCGGTATAATGTATATAAAAACAAGTGAGGTGTTAACATGTCAGAAATCAAAATATCGCTAAGTGAAATATTGAAAGATCGAAACATGGCACAAAGTGAACTCGTACGCTTTACCGGTATCCGCTCTGAAACGATATCCAATCTAGTTAGGAATAAAACTGAAAGAGTCACGTTGTCTCATCTAGCAAAAATAATGACTGCGCTTGAGTTAGATGACATAAGCAAACTACTCTCCTACATTCCAGATGAAGTGCCTGAAGATAAAGATGATGAATGCATCGAAATGCTTGGTCTTCCAGCAGCTGTCTACTTTCCACTAAAGAGAAATTACTATCAGAAAATCGACACAATTAAGGATCTGCTAAAAGCTGATCTGAAGAAAGTTCCAGGCATTGGACCGAAGCATCGAGAAACAATTCGTCTAGCGCTAGAAGAATACAGGAGTTAATTCGCTTTTTTGTTTCACTCCTGTATGGTTTGTTCGGAATGTGCAGCAGATTCATTAAATTTCTATCTGCTGAAATATGAAATTGTCCTTCGCCACTTCTTGGATGTATGTCTCACTATGCCCGAAATCGAAATCATCGCTATCTAAAGCCTGTTGTGCCTGTTCTCGTGTACTGAATACTCCGTGTACATACCCACCCTCGTACGGGTAAGATGTGTAAAGAACGTACAATTTTATACCAACGCCTCCTTCGCTTTATCCGTCTACTACGTCACTCCTGCTTCCCTTTGATAAATCCAAATACATACGCGGTAATAAAGATCAAACCGCCTGCCAGATACACTTCTGTCATTCCTTTTTCCTCACTCGCTCTTCGATTTTTCTTTTCTTATTTTCTAACACTTTGAAAGTAATACTTTTTGTATCTTCGTGACCTCTAATCCAACCTTTATGGTTTGCGTGCTGATATGTAAGTATCAGACTGATCGTCCATGCCGCCGCTATGATAGTTCCCGCCAGAATCATATCGTTCATCCCAACACCTTCAAATAATGCAGCGGATAGCCCTCTGACGCTTGTAAAAGTTCACATTGGCTAGCAATCACATCGTATGGAATTGACTTGCGTCCGCCCTCCTGTGCACCCTGCCAATACGTGCTGAGTGTCGGCATGTCCAACATGTAGTGTTCACCTCGTTCAGAAAAATAAAGAAGAATAAACGTGTGAGCGCCTTGCTTCCACCAGGACATCAATGTTTCATACTGGTGATCCGCTACGTTCGAAAGAGAAAAACTAGTTCGAGTCGATGTCTGTTTTGCATCAAAAATGACTGCTCGACCTTGGCATACACCAACAAAATCGACTAGATCACCTTTGACTACCATGCCGTTAATACGACCACCGTTATTGCTAGTTATCCTTACTGGTGTAGGCACTTTCTTTACATCAGCAAAGCCCGTGGTTCGGTAAATTTTATTCGTTGCATCAATCAACTTTTCCAGTTGCATGCCGCGATTTGCATGCGTTCGACTTTTCGCCATCATCTCGCCACCTTCAACTGATACTCAATCTCCTCATCCAACGTAATCTGCCGCTTCAAGAACTCCGCTTCCGCCTCATCGTGTTTCCTTTTGCAGACCGGACCGAACCCGACTTGGATGCTCTCCGACGTTTTGAGCGGCTTGTTGCATCGTTTGCACTTTGACATGATGTATCTCCTTCCCGTGGTATACCGTTTTTGTTTACCGCCTTGCTGGGTATGAAGGGATGGGCTTCAACATCAACGCGCCAACCCTCTCTTTTCAACTCTCTGATTTCACGAGCATTTAAGTCGCCGTGGATGTACAGCTTTTTCTTGTGATCGACCTTGAACATAGTTAGCACCGGATCACCCCTACTAGATTAATAACCTGTCGCTTGCCGCTCATGATTGATCTTGTTTTTCGAGTAGTAAGCTTGTTCGATCTGTTCCCAGGTGAAGCCGAGCATTTCGCCAAGTCCTAAAAACGTATACACCAATTCGTCGTAATCATCGTATTCATCTTCGAGATACATTCTATTTAGGTGGTAGTTTGTATAAATAAATTGCTCAACTGTATCCCGGTTTTTGTAGACCTGGACATTCGCCTCAACAAACCATTTTTCTGTTTCTTGTGCCGCTAACTCCAACCCAATCGACAAAATGAAATGCAAGCAGTCAACATATTCTTCTAAAAGTGGATTTCTTTCGTACTTGGCTATGCTCGAAAAGCCATTGTGGCCATGCTGTTTTTCTTCATGATGTGAATATGCTTGCGTTCTTGGCTTCCGATCCTCACTCCAAAACTTAAACCCTCGCCATTCATTCGCTAATTCCCCTAACTCGACTTGCAAAGCGAGGATCTTCTGCGGTAACAAGTCCTGCCCTTCCAATCCCTTTTCTTTCACAATCCGTTCATCCAAAACTTTCTGCATTTCAAATAATCTAGTTAAATTCATCGTTTTCCCTCTCCTTCATCCATCCGTTAAATTCTCGATTCGCACACTTTATGCATAAACGACTGGTACTGCAATAACTGTGTTTTTGTACCGTTTCCTTGCAACCGCAGATCCGGCATTCAATTTCTTTTGACACATGACGCGCTGCTTCCGCTTTGATTGCTCGGATGTGCTTACTGTTTCTGCGTCTACTTTTCGTTTCAGCTGTCATGACTATCACCCTTTCAAACTTTCATAGTCAGAAGGGAAGATCATCATCGGTGACGTTAGGCGGCACATCATACACCTGTGCTTGTCCACCGTAATCGTTTTGCCCTGTCTGATAGTTAGATTGAGTATTTGTCTGCCCTTGTCGATTTGGCTGTTGTGGAGCTTGCTGTGAACTATTCGGGGATTCCGAACGGTTCGAGTTATTTGTGTTGCTCGATTTCGGTTCAAGGAATTGTGTACTATCTGCGACAACTTCTGTCGTGTAAACACGCTTGCCATCTTGACCTTCAAAGCTACCCGTCTGGATCCGACCGTCTACTCCAGCTAAACTACCTTTGTTCAAGAAGTTTGATATGTTCTCCGCCTGTTTTCTCCATGCAACGCACTGGATAAAGTCCGCTTGTTGCTCTCCACCCTCACTTTTAAACGGACGATTGCAGGCCAATGTGAATCTGCAGACCGCGATACCACCCTGCGTATACTTCAGTTCTGGGTCCTTAGTGAGGCGTCCAACTAATACAACTCGATTGATCATGCCGTCATCCCTTTCCTCATAGCCATAGCCGTCTCTGCCTGTTGTAGCTTGATTTCCAATGCGTCCATTTCTCGCTTGATCTTCTGCCAGTCGACTTTATCGGGAAGCGGAACCGTGTAGATCCCGCTATTGTTTTTCCAAGTCATTCAAATTACCCTCCTACACTTGTTTTTCATACTCTTCCACGCTGATTCCGAGTGCCCTAGACATCGCCTTGCTCTTTCGATAGTTAGCTGCTGTGTTTAATACACAATTCATATTGCCGATGATTCTCCACCAGGTTCGCCCTTTGTCGTCTAACCTGTAGGCAATGTCTTCACCTTCAAATTCTTGTGGCGTGATATTCGATGTCATCCAGATCGGCTTATTCGCTCGTTCTCGACCGTTGATGATTTGGAACGTCCAATCCTTCTCATCATTCGACAATCGTTGACTACTCATGAAGTCATCCCAAATCAGAAGATCCGCATCGAGACACGCACTCATGATTTCTTGAAAAGATTCCGAGTTGTTGAAATTACGAGTTGCTCGCAATCTACTGAACAGGTCTTTTTCGGTAATGTAGATCACTGAATATCCTCGCTTGATTAATGCATTACCACCGCTGGCTGTTATGTGACTCTTACCGTTACCTGTTTCACCGAAGATGAACACGCCTAGTTTTCCACGGTTATCAAAATCTTTTACAGCGTTCACCACTTCGTCCCTGGCCTCTTTTGCTCCATCTCGTAATATAAAATTCTTAAATGTCATAGACTTAATATCATCCATTGCACTTGATAGCTTTAAAGCCTTGTCAATTCGAATACGCTTCTGCTTGGCTTCTTGATCCCGCTTGAATTCTTCACGTGCTTTCACTTCGCATTCACAAGCACATGACACCCATCGCTTTTCTTTTTTGAAAGGATGGTCAATCTGTATTTGCGGTTTGTCCATTCCACATTGATCACATACAAGTGGTTCAGGTTTACTTATAGAGTCGGACATTCCCGAATTTCGTAGAATGTTGGTCATCGCGTTTTCCATCATCTGCATTCCTTTCGTAAACAGGAGGAGAGAAGTTGGTTACGTTAGATGGCTTGGATAGTCCGTCCAACTTCTTCACGTCTTCGACTGTCTTTATATTTTGATTCTTCCAGTTACTGAGGATCTTCTGTGTGTATCTAATTAGATTCGACGGTCTTACTTCAACTGATTTTTTCAAAGCGCATAATACTAACTCTGAATTATTTTCATCAACAAGGTGACCAAACTCTTGGCTTACATGTGGTGAAATCAATCCAACATTCTGTTCGTAAAAAGAAATGATTTCTCCAAAAGATTTATCAACGACAACAACTGGTTTTTCTTCTGGAACATCAACCGTTTTTTTCTCTTCGGTTGCATGCTCTTGTTTACTTTCCTCTTCTTTCCTTTCCTTTACTTTACTTTGTGGGGTTTTTGCTGACATCATGTCTACAATTTCTCCATTAATGTCTACATCAACCTCATTAATGTTCACATTAACTTTCTCCACGTCTTTAATTAACATATATTGGTTTACAACCGTAACGTTCTTTCTTCTTTTTGTTGCTTCAAAGTATCTTTCTTGGATACCTGAAGAAGTCAAAACTCTATAAGTCTCATAAATTTTAATGTTGAATATTCCATACTTAATGCAATCATTTACTATTTCATTGAGGGTGTTAATGTCTACATTTACTCTCCTGCTGAACAGTAATTGTTCCGTTTCACCCCACTCGTAGTAGTAACCTTCTTTGTAGATACGCATTAACAATTTAATTACTACTGAAAATCCTGTCATTCCATGTAAGGCTTCGACCAGCTGGATCTTGTCATCCTGGTCGATATCCACATCTAATGGAAAATAATCAAGTCCTCGCTTTTGCGGTCTCGCCATTACAATGTCCTCCTTTTATTACGGCACGACTACTAACTTTCCAGTAGCAGCCTGTACCGCTTGTTTAAATTCGATTTCATTACTGTTTGAATCCGATAAATGAAGCAAATGAATCTCTTGAACTCGTGATAGATCGTTAGCCTTTAAAAAGACCAATAGATTTTCAAGTGAGAAATGCGAATTCATTATTCGCTCTGCTAGAAATAGTGGTATAGATCCGTCCGCTAACTTCTGATTAATTATTTCTAGTGAATAGTTGCATTCGATAAGTAAATGCGTAATTCCGGTAAATTTGTACTTAATGTAATAAGTATCGCTAGCGAACAATATACGTTCTCCGCCTTCACTTTCAATCAAGAATCCGAAAGGTTCTGCTGCGTCATGTTGTAAATCAAAACCGAGTACCTTCCACGATCCAATCTGTACAGCTTCTTTGTTTTTTATGATCTTTATCCGGTGGTGTTCGATGCCTATAGCGGCTTTAGTTCCTTGCGACATGTAAATGTCTAGCCCACGGTTCGCGACGTCTTGCACGGCCTTACAGTGATCTTTGTGGTCATGGCTTACAAGAACCGCTTCTATTTCACTTGTTTTAAAATTCAATCCTCTTTGAATATCCTTGAATGAGATGCCACATTCTATAAGCAAAGAAGTGCGGGAATCGCTAATGTAATAGCAATTCCCTGTACTGCCTGTTGCGAGTGTTTGGATCGTAATCATTTAGAAGCCCGGCCCATCTGATGTGACTGTTACCGGTTCAGGTTCTTTTGGTGTCGATTTCTGCGTTGCTACCTCTTTTGCAGGTTGAATGATTTCACCAATCGTCGGTTCAACAAAATCCAATACTTCTTTGTTTGCATTTTGGTCAATTTCATACTGCGGATTGATTTCACGGATCGGTTTATCGTCTTCAAATTCGTTTTCTGTCGTGCGATTGATTGCTCCAATGAATAAATCGCTATCATCCGAAGTGTTAATAAAGGCTTTGGATGCTCGGTTGATCACTGTTCGTTTTGCCATCTCTTGTGGGTACTTATTTTGCACCGTCTGCATAGATGATTGGGACCATGATGTTTGAATTTCCGCCATTGTCATGACAGTCAGGAATTGCACACCATCATCTCTCTCGATAATGCAATACGCTCCGAGAATGTCTTCTTTCTTGCCGGTAGCCGCCATCCAGTCAACGCTATGAGATTTGAAGGCTAGTTGACCTCTCTCGTTGTACTCCACGTTGAATTCTTCGCCTTTCCAGATGACGTTAGCCCATACATCCTTTACACCGTTCAAGCGCTTTAGCACCGCCTGTGTACCGTGGTATGAACGAGTGAACTGCATTTTGTCACCGTATACGATGAAGTAGCCTTGATTTTTCGCTACACTCAATGCCTGGATCGCCATATCTTGAAGAGAGAATGCGACACTTTCTGGCGTTGCACTATCCATCAAGGATGTTTTCTTCTTGAAATCTACCTCTGTCAGTTTGAAATAAGCCGCTTGTACTGCATTCACAATAGAGTAGTTTTCAGGAATGTTGATCTGATTGTTTTCAACCATTGCTTTCACTTTGTTGGCGACTTTTGTCACCAATTCGTTTTTCTTTTCTGCCGGTTGCATTTGTTGAGTTTCTTGTAGTTGATTAGTCATTTATTTTTTCCTCCTTATTAACTTCTTTTCTTTCTAGTAGAGTTACCGATCCTGTATATTCACCGGAATTTATCATGGTAAGAAACAACATCCGTTCCGTCAGGGAGTTGAACATAATTGTGTTTCTCCCATGTCTTCCTGAAAGCGTCACTCCATATTTAGTCGTTTCCATTACGCCACCACGCTTTCTTCATTCGACTGCGTTTCAACCCGCAACTGTTTGTCCGGCTCTGATACAACCAAGCTGATCAGCTGGGAATCTGTATCTGCAATCCGCGTGACTGCTTCGGCATTGTCCACGAAGATCGGCGCTTGAATCCCATAGTGTTCGGATAGCGTGTTGATGATGTCGATTCCTACATTGATACGAGCCGCGTTATTTAGACCGCTTGAGAACGGAATACCATTCATCGTAGTTTCACAAATTTCTTGCAGACCGCCATTCACTTGCTGAGCAAACAGCTTAAATCGCGCATACTTGAATTTGCTGTTGATCTTGCTTTCCAGTAGTTCCACTTTCGAACGGATAAACTGTTCAGTCAGATACAATTCGCGCTCCAAGTTTTCAAATTCCGTAGCCAGTTCTTTCTGCTGTTCTTCCAGTTCGGCTACACGCTTTTCAGATGCTTTCACTTGGTCGTGAGCCGCGATTTTTGAGTTCAGTTCTGACCTTTTCGCCTTAAGCTTAACAATTTCTGTTTCCAGCTCAGCAATGGATTCAGAAACATTGGATTCAAGCGCTTTGATCTCTTCTTGCACCTTTGTCATTTCTGCAACCTTGTCCGTATATTTCGGTGTAGTACGAGCGTTCTTCACTTCATCGCGTAGTGCATTGAGCTGGATTGTTAGCTTGTTGATTGCTTCTTCTTTCTTTGCGATATCTTCTTTCAGTTGTTCTACGGTTTTTTCGGATGTAGCTATGCGCTTTAGCGTTTCTTCTTTATCTGCCGCAATCGCTTTGCCTGTCTTTTGAATGCTTTCCAATTTGTTTGATTTGGTTGTATTAAACTCTGCGACCGCTTTGTCTCTAGCGGCTGTCAATTGATCCTCCGGTAAAGATTGACCGCATGTCGGACACTCGCACGCTTCTTTATGTTCAAATTGTTTAGCATCCTCTGCCGCGAAGTCTTCTCGAAGAGCAACTAGTTTCTCGTCAAACCCCATGACGTCTTTCCGTCCTACTTCAATCTGATGGTTCGCATCAGCAAGTTTTCGTTGCATAATCGCTTGATTGGATTTTTCTTCTTGAATCTTCGCCTGGACCTTGTAGCCTTCTTCGGTCGCTTCAGATTCCAGTTCACGTTTAATTGCTTCGAGATCCATTTCAATCTGTCGTAAATCGTTTTTCTTGTTGGTGGCTGCTGCGCCATTCTTGATGTTGTTAATTTGGGCACTTGCTTTATCTAATTCAATTTCTACTTTTGTTAGTTCTACTTGCAGTTGTTCAGGAGTGCTTACCAACTCACTGCTTGCATTGTTCAGTTCATCGATCCGTACCGGAATGCGGTCCAATTCTTTGTTGATTTCTGCACGTTTGGACGCAATCACTTTACGGTGATCTTCAATCGTGCGACCTTTCAGGATGGCGGGTAAGTCTTTCAGTTCCTCGTTGAATGCCAATACATCTTCGAGCTCTACATCGCCGCACACTTCAAGCAGTGTCGCTCTGCGGTCCTGCCATTTGACTTGTTCATTGAAGTAAAGTGGATTGGTGAGAAGTTTAAACACTTCTTCTTTCACAATGGAGCCAACTTTTTCTTCATACTCTTTTTTCTTCACCGGAACCGAATCGATATAGTACAGCGTTTCATGACCGGTAAATTCAGCCATTGGAGCACCACGTTTCTTTGTCCACTTTTCTTTGTAGATTTTACGGAGTGATAGCGGCACATTGTCTACTGTGAATGTTGCATCTACTTCATGCTCCAGGTTGTTTATTTCTTTGCCATCTTCCAGTGTTTTAATGGCAAAGTCAGACTTGTTATTACTGTCCTTGCCAAAGAGTAAGTAGAGGAATCCATCGAAAATCGAGGTTTTTCCGGTAGCATTATCTCCCCATATCTTCATATCTTGACCGTCCGCTAGAATTTCCAAGTTTTTGATGCCCTTGAAGTTCTTCAATGTGAGATTCATCAATTTAATATTTTTCAAAATGTTCTCCTCCTTGTGATTTTCGGGATTCCGCGCTATAATAGCGCCAAGTAGTTTTATAAGGAATCCGGAACTCGCTGCTCGAACAGCGGGTTTATTTTTGTTCATTTTCCTTTTCGACTTCCCACTTCATCATCTCTGCATGACAGTCATCGCACGTCATGGGGAAGCCCACGTCCTCACCCATGAACTCACCGCACATTTGGCAGACGATGCCACTCAAAGCCATTTCAGCGTATTCGCCCATTCAAATCGCCTCCTCAAAACGAATAATTTCTGCGTCTTTACGAATTGCGTAGACTTTCATGTGATCGCCATAATTGTCGTAATACGTTTGAGCTGCAGCTAACACACTGTCTTCAAATGTCATCACGTAGACCGAATCGATTTCTTGCATAAACACTATTTCCCACTGGTACGTTGTCATCCTCTTCACGCTCCTCTCCAAGTTGGTGACCGGCATCTTCCCACAATCGTCCAATCATAAATGCAATAATTGGAAGCATGATGGCGCAAATCAGTGCGTATTCGTAATCCGTCATGTCATCAACTCCTTTCTATATGATGGATGTGAATCCCATCAAAGAGCTTGGGATGATCTGAGTAACCAGCTCATATCGTAGGGAGGAAATTATTTAATGGCTCCCAAGCTCTTTGACGGGAGCCAAAGCTCCCATTCTGTGGTATACTGAAAGTACATAAATTTTGGTTTGCCGTTTAGCGTCGGAAGCGCTGATCGGCTTTTTTTATTGCCATAATGTTAATACCTTTGCTTTGTAATTCTTGAATCAGTAGTTGCATGTTCCGTTCGTTTCGTTTGATATCCTTCTTAACTCTCACTCTCTGTAGAGACTCATAGAGTTTTAATGTTGAACCAGTAGCTGCTGGCATATCATCTGTCCAAATCGCCTTTTCAATCTCTTCGATATAACCTAGCGCCGCTCTCTTTAATTCCAATACCGCCTCTATATCCGCTTCCTTGTAGTCTTTTAAATTCATTGTGACTTCCTCCTATAAAAGTAGATTGATAAAACCGCCGATAATACTTGTCCCTGTTATTGATAAAATGTTAGCTAAGATCGTCATGCCTTCCATGCCCGCGATAAACGCGACCAGTACGTCTGTTGAGCCTGTCATCACTGCCCACTTCTGAAAAAGTGACATCGGTGGTTCTTTGCGATCGTTCTCGATTCGTGAAACGTCTGCCTGTTCGATACATAAAGCGTCTGCTAGGTCTTCTTGTGTCCACCCCTTACGCTTCCGGCAAGCTCGTAATATTGCGCCATAGTCCATGTCCTCACCCCCTTTTTCAATATGTCGAATTGACATACTCTATTTATCTAGGGTGTTGTATTCTAGTAATAGACCTACTCATAACCCCGTGTTACGCTTCGTAAGCAACCTCTGAATCTAGTGGAGCAAACCCCTCCGCTCCGCTAGATTACTTCTAAGCTATACGTTTAGGAATCCACGCTTCTACGTAATAGATTGCTGATTGTAAATCTTTGCGTAGAACATCTTTATATGAAGCAACACCGAAACGGTCTTTAATTTCTCGGTATAGTTCACGAAACAGTTTTCTTCTTGCTTGATCTTCACTTTCAATCTCATAAACCCGAGCGCCCACCGCTCTTTGTAATCTTCGTTGCATCCCATAATCCAATGTCATCTGGTTGTCCACCTTGTCTTTCAACTGAGCAACATCCACTTTTATCGCTTCCACTTCTTCCGATGTTTCTAGTGATAGCCTCATAGATGCTTTTAGTTGCTCTTTTTCAGTTAGTGGCCTAGGAGAACTTAATTCCTTTTCCATCCTTTCAAATTGAGAGACATAAGCGGCTGTAAACAAAACCCCTTTATCACCAGTCATCTTGTTCGCTACCATGTCGCAACCTTTTCTAGTAAGTAAGAAACACGGTCGGACTTCCTTTTTTGCATCCTGGTACGTGTGCGGAATGAAGAAATCCGACGAGCGCAAACTTGCGCCGGTTAAAACTCCTATATAACTACGGATGGTTCTCAATAATTCCTTGTGCTGCTGATCTACCATTTCTGCTACTTCACGACTTTCTGTGACTAGTTCGCCGTTTGATGAAATTATTTTTAACTCATTCATAATATTTCCTCCTTTTCATCCGCTGAAGTTGTAAACCAAATCGTAATTACTCCGGTTCTTAATCCATTGCAACAGTTGATCCGTTACAATCTTGGTGTGACCAAAATCATGAGTAACTGGAAAGCCTTGAATTTTTGCTGCGCGGTGCACTGTTGCGTAACTCACACCCAGCAAGTCTGCAGCCTCTTGCAATGATAGTAAGATTGGTAGTTGGCGTTCGCGTAAAGCTTCACCAACCGCCCGATTTACTGCTACATTGATGAGCTCGTTTAATTGCGTAGCGGTTGTTACAATCACTTCTGACATCTTTCTCCCTCCTATCCGACTTCTTTTCTCACACCCATCAAACTGAACTCGAATCACGGCTCTTTAACTCTGTTTATCGCTCTCCATTATCGGATCGTGGCGCAGGTGGCTATTCGAATGCAGTTTGTTGGGTGTGAGTGGCATTATCTAAACGACTTCTGACTTATTACGCGTTTCGTGTACTTTATCTTCAAAAAAAAGAGTCCATTTGAATTTAAGTACATCTCCTATTCGAACTGCAACACCTACACTCGGATCGCGCTCTCCCTGTTCATACATTGCATAAGTAGTTCTAGCTACTCCTGCTTTAACAGCTACTTGTTCTTGAGTTAATTTAGCTTTCAAGCGTTTGTCTTTCAACCAAACTCTCATTTCTACACCTCCTGTACACCTTTCGTGTAGTTGTTGAATTAATCATAATACACCTTTTGTGTAATGTCAAACAAATTTACGCATTTCGTGTAAAAGTATTTAATACACTTAATGTGTAGGTATAATGTGGATATAAGGAGGCCGAATAAATGCTTTCGCATAATTTAAAAAAGCTTCGTACAACACAAACTAATCTGACTCAGTCAGAGTTCGCTAAAAAGATTGACGTCGCCAGAACAACTTACGCGATGTATGAGCAAGGTCATAGAGAACCGGATTATAAAACACTTCAAAGAATAGCTGACTACTATAATGTTTCAATAGACTCTTTACTTGGCAGAAGTAATAGAGGCTTTACGACTCAACAAATCCTAAGCCATAGAATCACGAAAGCCCGACAAAGTAAAAAAATGAGCGCAAGGGATATATCAAATAAGTTGTGTATTGATATTGAACTATACAAAAAATATGAGCAAGAGCTTGCAATACCTGATAGTAAAACGTTACGAAGGATATCCGATATTACAGATACTTCACTAGAATATTTATCGGGACTAACTGATAACCCTGAAAAAGAAATTGTGAAAGTAGCTGGACAAGAAATAAACCTAACCGTTGAAGAACTCCAGCTCTTCAATGAACTAAAAAAACACCCTGTCATGTTTCATGACTTGGCATCTGATCCGGAAAAGAAAGTGAAAGAGCTTCTGAAGATGTATAAGATGAAGAAGATGTTTTTGGAGGACGACGAAGAACTGGGCGATGGATTTGGGGATTTGGAAGATTGAAGGCAAGGTAATACCACGGTTTAACAAACCGTGTTTATTTTTACATATAATATAGGAGTATCTCACTAAGTCATGTATGTGAGACAAATTAATTAGGAGGGGTTTATTTTGAAAAAACTAATTTTTCTTATCGTTATGATGACTTCGGTGATTGGTTTAACCGCTTGCGGTAGCAGTTCAAATAACACCGAAACTAAAAAAGTAGATGCGGATGTAACGCCACTTGAAACTACTACTTCCTCAGCGGGAGATAAAGTCGAGGTGGAAACCAATATTCCATCCGATAAAGCAGAAGTGAAAAGTTATCTAGATGAAGTCAAAACATCTTATATAAAGCTATCTGATTTAGGTGCTAGATGGGATGAACTGCGTGAAGCCTCGACAACCGGTGAAATTGACGACTATGAGCTTGGAGTATTAATTCAAGAAGAAGTTCTTCCGGCAAATATGGCATTGTTAGAAGAACTAGAAGCAATTCGCACGCCGAACGATGAAACTACCGAGGTTAATGAAATATTAATTGAAGCTATTGGTAACCAGCAACTAGCTTTCACAGAAATATTATCTGCGATAGAAACTGGAGATTCTTCCAAAATCACTTCAGCAAACGCACTATTAAATGACGTTAGAAAAAATGATAGAGAATTTGGTAGAAAAATTGAGCAATTACTTTCTGATTATAACTTAGAATTTTAAAGGTCGTGAGCGTATGCAGCTAAGACACCACACCGACTACTGGGAGGAACGGGCCGACAAGGTCCTCTCCCATTTTTCTTATACATATCCAGATGAAATCGATTTGTATGACATCTGTTGGCGCTACGGTATACGAGTATTGCCCTTGGACTCCCCTTCTATAGAAGGAATAGCAATTAATAAACATTTAAAGGCTTTCTCCATACCGAAGGATCATGCACGACGTGGGACCATCTTCATTAAAGAAGGATTAGACGCTATTGAAAAGAAACTATTGCTTGCCGAAGAGTTCTGTCACTTGTACGCCCATCATCAAACGCAATTAAGCGTGGATCAATACACTCTTGGCAAGTGTGAGAATCAGGCGAAGCGTATGGCAGCCTATCTACTGATGCCCGGGCAATTCATTGAAGATGTATATGCAGACGCTTATGAAGCACCTGTGGTGATCTCGGATATTGCGGATTACTTTCTGGTGACGGATGAAGTGGCTGCTTATCGGATGGAGTTGGAGTTTCAGCATAAGGTGGATGGGTTTGTTGTGTCACGTGGGAAGTTGGGGACGTTGGAGTGGATTGAGTAATAGGTAATAAGATCAAAAGCAAGACTACTTTTATATTCATTGCAGGGAAAATCATTTCGAGCAATATAAGACCACTTCTACACATATTGATTTTACTAGGAGGAAAAAACATGAGTGAATTTGAAAAAGTATCCCTTTCCATTACAGATAACACTTACCTGAGAGATCCACAAGTGGAGGCATATAGAAAAATTGAACGCTATTTTAATACTCCGTCCGAAACTAGAAAAGAAGCTTTAATAGTTTTGCCCACTGGTACTGGTAAGACAGGTTTAATTGCTATTGCTCCCTACGCTGCTTCAAAAAAAAGAGTATTAGTTGTCACTCCCCAAACAGTCATTGCTGATACCGTGATGGGTTCATTAGACAGTGGAGATTATAAGAATTTTTGGTATACATCAGGAGTGATTAAAGATGTGCGTGATCTCCCCTCTGTAATACATTATGACAAAAAGATTACGAACGGAGTATTAGATATTGCAGACTTCGTTGTGTTGAACGTCCATAAGTTACAAGAAAGATTAGAGAGTTCATTACTAAAAAAAGTACCCTCCGACTTCTTCGATTTGATTATTATTGACGAAGCTCATCATTCAGAAGCACATACTTGGAAGAGAGCTATTGAATATTTTGGGGAAGCTGGGGTACTTAAGCTAACTGGTACACCCTTTAGAAGTGATGGAGTTCAAATCCAAGGAGAAGAAATTTATAATTATTCTTTATCAAAAGCAATGGCTAACGGCTATGTGAAAAGCTTGGAAAAATTCAATTATATCCCTGATCAAATGTTCTTTACTCTGGATGAGGATGATAAAACTTATACTTTAGAAGAACTTAGAGCACTTAAGATAAAAGATAATGAGTGGGTAAGCCGAAAAGTAGCCTTGGCAGAAGAATCTAACTTAGGTGTCATAAGAAAGAGTATTGAAAAACTAAAATCTAAGAGAGAAAGAACCGGAAATCCTCATAAGATTGTAGCGGTTGCCTGTAGTATTGCTCACGCTGAGCAACTAAAGACACTTTACGAAGATGAAGGTTTAAAAACCGCTCTTGTTCACAGCGATATGGAAAAAGAATTACTAAAGAAAGAATTTTTAAAAATCGATACACACAACGTTGAAGTAGTAATAAATGTCGCGCTTCTTGGAGAAGGATACGATCATAAGTTTCTATCAATAGCTGCCATTTTCAGACCTTTCCGATCTGATTTACCTTATCAACAATTTATAGGGAGAGTTCTTCGATCTATTTCACTCGCTGATGCAGAAAGCATAATGGAAGAAGATAACATTGCGCAAGTAGTCGTTCATGAAGAACTAGGTCTTGATCCACTTTGGGAAGCCTATAAAAAAGAAATTATGAAAAAAGGTATGATTAAAGAAATCCGCGCAGAAAAGAAAAGGCAAGATCCAAGAGTTTCCCAGGATTCAACAGATGATTCTATTGTAACTGAATCTGAAGAACATAAAACAGAAGAAGATACTTTTATCAATACAGATTTATTGCATATGCGAAAAGAAAAAGAAAAAGAAGATAGAGAGAAGATTCGAGTGATTATGGATACCTTAGGCGTTTCACCCGAAGAAGCTAAAAAAATTATCCTTTCATCAAATACGCGAGAGAGTAAACACGCTCTACTAAGACCTGACTTACTGCAAGCAGATTTGAGAAAGGAAATTGACAATCGTATTAGAGAGGAAATAATTCCTGAGCTTCTTGTTGCAAATGCTATTGAATTACAGGGTGAAGAGATATACAATTGCATGGAGAGCATTTTCCCTCGCGGCTTGCAGAATCTCCTAAGACATTACAAGAAGAACGGTGCAATATTGGCTATTTACTTTAACGCAGAATTAAAAAATAAAATAGGTGTAGCAAGAGATCAATGGGAAATAAATGACTACTACATCGCTATTGATTTTTTAAATAATATGGTGCCTTTTATTTCTCAAAAACTTAGTGCCCACATCTAAATAAAGGATGATTTTTATGAACTATTCATCATTACTAAACAAATTATACACTGAGATGTATGAACCAAAACTTCTTCCACAAGACCTACTAGATAACCTTAGCCATAAAAATTACATCTCTGTTGATTTCTATAAGCGTGATGATTTACTTATCGGCAACACAAAATGTTATTTGGCAAATGGGGTAATTGGGGAATATGAATACATTTTTAAAGATAATAAACTAATTCGGTTGGAAGCACATAACGAAAAAATGAATGCGGAAATCCTATACGATCGTCAAGAAGAAATTAGCAAGCTTAAAAATCAATTAAATACGCAACTCAATAATTATTCAACAGTTTCCTAACTCACCTTTCTTATGGTGAGTTTTCTTTTAACCACGATAAGAACATACATTCTTAATTATATTTATTATTCGAAAGGAGAAATGCATATGTACTGTCGGAAATTAAATAACGGAAAATGGTCGTGCACCACTGACGCAACTCCTAATCCCCTCACTGGCCGACGCCGACAAGTAACACGCCGTGGCGACACAAAGAAGGAAGCGTCACAAAGAGCCCAGGTAGCTGCAAAGGAATTATCTAAACAGAGACAAACGCAAAAAAGAATCGTCCAGGAAGTTTATGACGACTGGTTAAATATATACAGTGAAACGGTTAAAGCTTCGTCAGTAAAAGCTAGAATGGTGGCAATGCGTCCCTTTATTGATAAGCATGGCAACCACTTGATCAGCAAGTTACAAATAAACGACATTCAGAAATTCTTAGTTGAAAGGCGCGATACAGATATTTCAAAACATCATATCGCCTCGACTCGAACCGCATTGAACTTAATGTTTGAATTTGCTTTTAAAAATGATTATGTCGAAAAGAACATAGTGAAAGACACTGTGATACCCAAAGCTAATAAGAAATCACAGCAACTCGTTAACTCAAAGAAAAAGTATCTCGAAAAGGATGAGATCCAAAGCTTCTTATCCGGTGTAAAGTCTTCTGGCAGAAGAAACGCTTATCCGTTGGCACTCACCATGCTTTCTACCGGCTTACGTGTCGGGGAGGCATTAGCACTCACTTGGGATGACATCGACTTAGAAAAACACAAGCTCACGGTTTCAAAGACGATGTTTGAAAAGTCCGCCGACGAAGGTGGATTTGAACATATGCCGCCCAAAACCCAAGACTCCAATCGTACCGTATCCTTTAACCAGGATCTCGCCGAAGAACTGAAGAAGATGAAGGTCCAATATAATAAAGAAAAATTGATAGGTTTACGAGATCCTAAATCCGTGTGGTGCAATCTAGTATTTACAGGAAGAAGACAGCAACCTGTCCGAGCTGTCACGATCGCTGCGGTTTTCAATAAAATATATAAGGCGTACGGTATAAAAGATGTTAGCGGTACTCATATCTTGCGGCACACACATATCACCATGCTCGTCGAAGCGGGTGTGGACTTGCCTGTCATCATGGAACGCGTCGGACACTCGAACATAAATATCACCCTCGACATTTACACGCATGTCACGAAAAAAATGCAGAAGCAAAGTGACGACAAAATTAATGAGTATTTCCGCCAATTTATCTAAAATTAAAATAAATGTGGTCTTTCTGTGGTTTTTCGACTTATCAAGTCACCTATAAACCTTTGCGAGCGCTGTAGTTGCGCTCTTCCCACTCTCCAACGTTTAAGATGATCATCATTTCGATTAATGTAAAGCCTTTTTCATTCTTCAGCAATTCTTTTCCTCCTTTTAGATACTGTCGATCATTTTATAGACTGGCAATAAAATAGATAAATAGGACAATAAAATACAGACTGCAAGGACACCAAATAAGGCAGGCTGTAAGATCGTTATCCATTGATTGACCTTTTCCTCCAGCTGTTCATTTGTGTGTTCGCTATACAGTATGAGTTCTTTTGGTAAGTAACCGGTATCTGCCCCGTGTTTCGCAAAATCTGCGAGGCGTGGTGATAAACCATCTGTTAAACGGATTGCCTCATGTAAAGATTCACCATAAATGACATGCTCACTTAGTTCGTTAGTAATCACAGATAATATAGGATCTTCTGTTTGCTCCGTTAGGACAGTCAATGCGCTTTGCATAGAAAGTCCCGATTGTAACAAACTGCCGAGCTCACTGGCAAAATCCCTAGTTTTCATTTCACTATAGAACGTATTGATTCCAGGGACTTTTAATACATAGTGTAAAACTTCAAAAGGGGACAACTTTTTTAACCACATTCGGACTAAAAGAAAACCAACAGCTAGTATAATGGACGCAATTAACAAAAGATCCGGTATAGAAGAGACGAGTTTTGGTAGCAATTGGACAATCCCGCCCTCGTTATTTTCTCGCATTACAGTTAACGCTTCGAAATTCGGCAAGAAAAATTGTCGAAATGCCACTAATAAAATGAGTAAGAAAGAGAATAGAACAATTGGATACGCCAATAGTTTTCGTATTTGTTTCTGCTTCTCCGCCTTTCGATTGACGCGGTCTGCTACTTCTTTCAACGCGCGCATCAAGTTGCCGTCCACTTCTGCAATGACAATCGGCAACATCATACTTTTACCGAAACCTAAACTCTTCAAGATATGCGAAACACCATACCCCATCTTTAATTCCTCTTCTACTTGCCGAAGTTTCTCATCGTATTCTTTCGTATGATAGGGCAAGATCAGAATGAGTCCTTCATGAAAGGTATATCCTTCTTGTAGTAATACCGAAAGTCGCACTAAAAACTCCGCTGGCTTTGTTAATTTCTTATTGGAAGTAGGTCTGTATAATTTAATCCGTGCCATATAGCACCTTTTCATACAAAGCTTGCTGTACTTCGATTTTCTTATGAATAGGAGGCGAAAACCGTAGACCATTCAACATGGATTCCGTAGCTACTTGTAGATCTGATTCCTGCAATATTTCAAAAACCGCTGCCGTCTCTCCAGACTGTTGTGTAATCAATCGCTGAGCGGATATCGCGATAATAGTCTGTCTAAGCTCTTCTACGTGAATACCGAGGTCCAGTAAACGATACAAGCAGCCTACAGGATCTTTTGCATGAATTGTGCTAAGAACCAAGTGCCCTGTCAACGCTGCTTCTACTGCGATTTTAGCTGTTTCTGCATCACGTATTTCTCCAATCATAATGACATCAGGAGAATGGCGCAAAATCGCTTTCAATCCAGCAGAATACGTAATACCAGAACGTTCATTCACTTGAATTTGTAGTAAATGACTATGATTATTTTCTACCGGATCTTCGAGTGAAATGACATGACGTTTGAGTTCGGATACACAATGGGATGTCAATGAATATAATGTAGTCGTTTTACCAGAGCCAGTAGGTCCAGTGACGAGGAATAGTCCTTGTTTGCAAGAAGCGGCTTCAGCCAATTGCTGTGTCCATTCGGGATCGAGACATAGCTGGTTGAGCGGCACGATTTTATCATGCTTCTGAATACGAATCGCGACACTTTCCCTCAATTGAATAGACGGAATCGTCGAGACGCGAAAAGAGAAGCTGCAGTCGAAAAAGGACTGATGAAAGGAACCACTTTGTGGACGTCGTTGTTCACTGATATCTAAAGAAGATAAAAACTTATAGAATGAAATTAAACGACCACCTAATGTATGAGGATATTGACCGATTTTCGAAAAATACGAGTGCTTGCGAATCGTCACGTCATATCCTTCTGTCGTAGGCACAAAATGAATATCTGTCGCTTCAGACTTAATAGCTTTCTCAAGCAGTTGTACACAAGTTTTTTCTATAGGGTTCTTTTCAGTTTCCATAGTTCTCTCCTTTCTCCATTCGACAAAAGACCACTTTTCATCTTGGAAAGAAGTATATATGGAAATTAAATTGTTTGAAAACGCACTACATTTGTGTGAATTCATTTTTCATAGTCAATATAGAGTCATAATTCATTTCTTTACGTCAATTCGATAGCAAAAATCAATTTTCATATTATTTTCACGAGAGGTTCTGTTATACTGTTATCAGCTACTATCTTAATCCGTTCGTACAAGTACACTCTTTTGACACAATGTAAAATCGATTGGAGTTTACTTTTGGGCTGACGTTCTATTATAATGGATAAGAGCTTATTGTAATGTTTGTGAAGGAGGGATTCTTAGATGGATAATATGTTTAAACTTTTAGGATTCTGGTCAGGTATTTTTGCGGTAATGTTCTATGTAGGAAATATGGTTCCAGCTGCTTTACTTATGGTAGCAGGTACAATCTTCTTTGTTCTACTTGGATACTTGAAGCTTTCAGAGCGTATGTATATTTACCTATTCGGAGCATACCTGATGATTTTCATGGTTGGTTTCAGTTACTATTCAATTTTCATTCACGTACCTGGCGGAGGACACTAATCCGTACATACAAAAAACAGCTTCCTCAATGGCAAGCTGTTTTTTGTTTGCTTTATTTTGATCAAAATCCATGCAAGTACGGGTTTTGGTCTTTTTCAATTCCAGGTGTTGTCGCCGGTCCGTGTCCTGGATAGATCAACATCTCGTCGTCTAGTGTCAATAACTGTTCGTGAATCGCATTAAGCAACGTTTCCGTATCGCCTCCAGGCAAGTCGGTACGACCGACGCTACCTTGGAACAACGTATCCCCTACGATTGCGAATCCTTCATCTTCAAAGATATAGCAAACGCTTCCTGGGGAGTGTCCCGGCACATGACGGGTTTCCAACTTAAATGGACCTACTTCCAATTGCTTTTCATCACATAGTAGTACGTCAGCAGGATTACAAATGACGTCAGGTAATACCGGATATTTAGCGGAACCATTTAACTCAGGACTCGCAAGCCATTTCTTTTCTGCCACATGCAAATACACAGGAATATCATAAGCCGTTCGAATCTTTTCCAACGCCCCGATATGATCAAAGTGTGCATGCGTCAGTAAAATGGCAACAGGCTTCAGCGATAACTTCCGTAATTCCGATAGCAATGCCTCTCCGTCTTCACCAGGATCGAAAATCAAACAATTTTTCTTTTCATCTTCCAATATGTAGCAATTCGTTTGAATTGGACCTAATGGATGTATATGTATTCTCATTTAACTCACCTCTTTATCTAATATTAATGAATGTGGACACAAACTTCAAATAATCGTCATTATTTAATCTCGACAAAACGATTCATTAACAGTACAATAGAGGAGGAATATCGCTTTATGGCATTCATTTTTTCAATGTTGAAAGGAGTGTCTACTCAATGAATTTATTAGTCATCATTTTTGGATTGATTGCAATTTTAGCAGTCTTTGGAACGGTCCAAGCTTTTAAAGAGCGGAATCTGTTAAGTATAGTTTTCAATGTGGTAACGGTTGTAGTTATCGGAGGATTTACGATCGCTACTGTCATATATTCTGGATACCCGCCACAACTACACAAATAAGTTCCAAAAAATAAGGACACCCCTTCATTGGGATGTCCTTATTTTTATGTTAAGATTCGTAGAGCGATTAGTCATGATGTATCCCTTTTATAGTAAAGCTTACTCCACTCGCCCAATCTCCAACCACTTTACCGTCTCACCGGTCTCAATATCAATCCAAGTATCCAAACTATACCCCGTCAGACACTTGTTACCTTCGCAATCTAGAGTGCCGCCTTCTGGTAGCTCTTGGCGCTTCACTTCCTCACCATCTTCTATCTTCACTAGAAAACTAGTTGGCATCATCTCGGTTTGATTAGTAACAGTCATCATCCATGTATTCTCATTTAAAAGAACAGCTCGATCCATCACGAATGCATCATCTTCAGCAAGCCAAGAGTTTTTCTCTTCTCCAGTAGAATTTAGTACTGCATACCGTACTTGCTCACCTTCAAATGATTCAATCAATACCCGATCTGTAGCTGAATGAAATTGGTTGGTATTATTCGCAAATGTAGTCTTCTCTCCTGTAGACAGTGATTGTTTCCATACATTAGCGTCTTCTAAGTACACCAACTCTTCAGTACCTAACCAACGGGGGAATGGATCAGGGAGTTCCACCGCTACCAATGTATCGTTATTTGCGTCATAGCGCATAATTTCATAACTCCAATCATCAGAGAAAGCAGTTATAAGCATTTGTGAAGCGTCGATACCGTTCCATTGTATTTCAAGCTCTGAGGATGCTACCGACACTTCATTTAGTGGAGTACCTGCATGATCAAGTATATGTAGGATGGCTTCCGTTTGGTCGTCCGCTGTTTTGACTAGTAGTTGCGAAGCAGTAGAATGAACTTGCACTTCAGAAATCGTTGAAGAAGTGGTAAATATCGTATGTATATCTCCGGTTTGCAAATCATACGACAGCAGACGGTCTTCAGTATCTTTGTGAGCGACGAATAAAATCGCCGTTTCATTTAACCAGCCTACAACAAAACGAATATCATCTTGCGAAGCCGTAAGAGTTTTTACTGGTTCGACTTCATTTTCTACTGATTGTTCTTCGGTTTCAATATCTTCAGATTGCGTACATGCTATTAAAAAAACTGAACATACTAATAGGACGAGTATTCTCTTCACTTTTTCACTTCCTCTTCTTTTAGTTAAAAAAAGCTGCACGGCATAGGCAGCCGCGCAGCTCATCAAGTTATTTACTTTCTTTCATTTCAGGACTGCCCACTGGTCTTTCTTTGAATCGAAGCAAGTCACCATTGATGATGGTATCTGAATAATTTAATTCAGTATTGGCACGCTCAACATACGGCTCACATTGTGCTTTATCTAGCGATGGTTCTCCTGTTTCGATATCATAGCAAACTTCATGTGCGTAAATATTTTTGTCTGTGATAAGACGGCCGTCACGGAAAATGACGAATGGTTCATGATCTGGCGAGAATAAATCGGAACCGAATTGCATATCCGCTTTCGTATCAATTCCTAGTAGGTGAAGAATGGTAGGACGGATATCTATCTGTCCGCCAAGCTCATGCATTTGCTTACCTTCACCAGAACCTGGCATATGAATGAACAATGGAACTTTTTGAAGTTCTGCATTATCGAATGGTGTAATTTCTTTATCCATGTACATACCCATTGCTTTATTGTGGTTTTCGGAAATACCATAATGGTCTCCGTACATGACGATGATCGAGTCTTCATACAAACCACTTTCTTTCAAGTCTTCAAAGAACTCCTTAACCGCTTCGTCCATATATCGAACCGTCTGGAAATACTTATTCAACGTGTTGGAATTTGATGTGTATTCAGGAATTAATTTATCCTGTTCATCCAAATCAAATGGATGATGATTTGTTAGTGTAATCATTCGTGTAGCAAATGGTTGCTTAATATCTTTCATTAAATTAACGGATTGATGGAAAAACGGAATATCTTTCATTCCCCAGTTGACTGCTTCGTCTTCACCGATTGTGTAGCTATCTACATCATAGAACTTCTGGACATTAAGCGCTTTGTACATAATATCGCGGTTCCAGAAGCTCTTGCTGTTGGCGTGCATGACACTTGTGGCATACCCATTCTCGCCTAGTCGTTCAGAAAGCGAGTTATACGTATTACCGCTGTGCGTAAAGAATACCGCACTACCGTTACGTCCATATAAGGAGTTCTCTACAATAAACTCGGAGTCAGACGTTTTCCCTAATCCAGTTTGCTGATAAAAGTTGTCAAAGTAGAATGTATCTTTATCGTTTGTTAATTCATTCAAGAATGGAGTAATTTCATGTCCATCCATGTCATTGTTAATAACAAAGTTCTGCAATGATTCAAGAGAAACAATAATAACGTTTTTACCTTTTGCTGTACCGAACATTTTCGGATCCGGCTGTGCATGGTTAGCTTTGACGTAGTTTTCTATTTCTGTCAATTCCGTTCCATCAGCAAATGTACGTTGTGCATGGGATTTGGATTGAACGAATAGATCATATAAATGGTAATTATACGTACCAATGTTTTTAACGAGTAATTCGCGGTCAAAACTTCTTGTCAATAGCTGTGGGCGTTGCGCTTCAGCAAGAGCCAAGTTGAACATCATCAACGTAGCAGCTGCTGCGAAATACACTTTGCGTCCCATTTTACGGCTTGACTCTTGAATTGGCCCTTGCTTAAAGTAGCGAATGGCTATAAAAATAATCAAGGCGTCAGAGAAAAAGAATAGATCAAGAAGTCGCAAATTCTCAGTAATAGAAGAACTTAAATCTGCAAAGTTACTTGTCTGGAACAATAGAGGCAGTGTAATAAAGTCCGTAAAGAAACGATAGAACACAGCATTGGCAAACATGATAAAAGAAGTAATAAAACTAACCGCTAAAATATATCGGTTACGTGTTTTCGTCTTTTTAATAAATAAAGCTACCCCGTAAATAAATAATAGAAATGCCAGGGGATTAATTAGTAGAATAAATTGTTGCATAGCATTATCGATCTTCATATTGAAACTGGTGAAATACCCTATGTAGGTAGTCAACCAAGTTGCGATTACAGCGATAATGAGTACGGAATGCTTAGGCCATGAAAATTTTCTCATTCCATCTCTTCCTTTCGTTTCGTTTAGATACTGTTTTATAGTTATCATATATATTGACGTTTGACTGCGTGAAAAGTTTCACATGAGACGAGGAATGAGTAGTTCGTATATTGTTAGCTAGTTGTTAGCTCGTTTGTTCTCTTCTCAAAACAAGCAATGCTTGAATATATGTTTGTTGATCAATAAATTGATGGTCATACAGTTCTTTGACTTCGGACTCCATCACCATGCTGTCCTGTCTTTTATCGCCTGTATAAATGATTACACCAAAACGTTTAAGCAATTTCATCACGTCATAAAATTCATTCATTTTCTTCACGAGCTTTCTGACAATCTATAATATGTTCGTCTGTGTAAATATAGGACACCGGAACATCGTGCGGCTCCCTAACTATATTATGACGGATTTGACAGTCAAATGCCAGTGATATCGTTTGAAATGGAAAATTTATCAAATAACGATCGTAGTAACCGCCACCGAATCCAATACGATAACCAGTCTCTGAATACACGACACCCGGTACAATTTGCAAGTCTATGTCTTCAGGTTTTATAGGCTCTGTCAGATCAATCTTCGGCTCTTTTAAATCCATATAAACCACTTCTGTTTGATCAAATGAATTGATCAGACGAAAATCCATTTCTCTCGTAGAAGAAATACATCGTGGAATCGCAATTCGCTTTCCAGCTTGCCAGGCGGTTTCTATCAAACGATGCGTGTCCACTTCCGGAAATCTGGATAATGTGATTCCGATGGTCTCTGCATGCTTAAATTCATCCGAAGCAAGAACTTTATCTCTTATAATGGCTGATTTCCGTTCGTGATCAGATGGAGTTAATTGATGTAATTGCTGTATAACCTGTTTTCGAAGAAGCTGCTTTTCCACTGTATTACCTCCCGTAAGAAAAAACCAAAACCGAAGCAGGTTTTGGTTTTAATGATTATTTCGTTTCACGGTGCAAAGTTTGCTTTTTTTCACGTGAGCAATATTTCATCATTTCAATACGTTCTGGATTGTTACGCTTGTTTTTCTTAGTAATATAATTACGCTCTGCACATTCTGTACAAGCGAGTGTTACGTTTACGCGCATTACTGTCCCTCCCACTCAATAGCTATAGATATAAGTAAAACATGAGCATGATCTATACGACTAATATATTATACCATAGTTTTATTCATTGTACAGTAAAAAATATTCAATTATCATTCATCATATGCTTATGGTATTATGAAGGAAAATCTAGTTATTTTGGAGGGAAACGGTATGGATATCCCCTTAATCTTACTCAGCATTGGTGTATTGGCTGTCATTCTTTCATTTTTAGTGGGAAATAAGACTCGTGCAATCGATGATGAGTTGGAAAATGTATCGATCAGTCTCCATCAGGAAACGAGTAATCTAAAAAAGAGAGTACGATTGCTTGAAGAAGAATTGATGGTCGCATCCCCTGCTCCAGAACCCATTGCAGTAGCACCTCAAAAACCAATACACGCAATTATTGTTAATCAAATTACCTCCCTTCACAAGCAAGGCTATACGATCCCCGAGATTGCAAAACGCGCTTCACTCAGTGAAAAGGAAGTAACTGAAGTGCTACATTCTAAAGGAGTGCGGTTGTCATGATCAAGGAAGTATTGCGCGCTGTAGGTATTGGTTGTTTGATAGCCGGCGGTATTTTGTATTTTGTACAGCAGCAAACATCTGAAGGTGCGCTGCAAAAACAATTGGCTGATTCTAAAGAAGAAATAGCTATCCTTAAAAAGGAACTTGCAGTTTCACAGACATTGTCACGGAGAGAATCTATTCGTAAACCGGAATCCGAACAAGAAACGATTCCAGCTGAAGATGAAGCGGATGAAATTGTTACAAAGAGTTTTACCGTAAAAGCAGGCATTACACCCGCCGAACTATCGCGGGAGTTAGAAAACGAAAAGTTAATACAAGATGCCGAAGCATTTGAACTATATATAATGGAAAATGAATATACTCGAAAAATCAAAACCGGCACATATGAATTACGCTCTGATATGCGCTTTCCGGAGATTGCTAGAATCTTTTTACACTTATAAAATAAAAGACGAAAACCAATTGGTTTTCGTCTTTTATTTTGATTGACCCTGTTTACTTCTGTATTCTCACATCCGGAGATGCACCGTCTGCTTTTGCGTTTCTCTGCCTTTTCTGTTCAAAATATACATCCAGTGCTTCTTTGGCGATTTCACTTGCTGTTGCGGATGGATAGCGTTTTGTATTCGTCGAAATATAAGGGACAATTACTGAATACGCAACTTCCGGTTTGTCCGCTGGAGCGTACCCTACATGAGACAGGTTGATTGTCGGAATAACAGGGTTGGATTTATTACCCGTATAATAAAACGATTCTGCGGTACCCGTCTTTCCCGCTCCCGTATACGGCGCACCCGCTAGTAATCCAGAAGCTGTACCGTTCGCGCCGTAGTATACGTAATGCATACCTTTCTTTACTTGATCGATTTCCGCTTGGGAGTTTTTCAGGTGATTCAACACTTTTACAGGTGTTTCCTCAATTAGTTCGCCAAGTATCTCCCCGTCTGGAGAAGGTTCACGGATTTCCTTTAAAATCTTCGGTGCTATTCGATTACCGTCAGCTGCAATGGTCGCAACATATTGTGCCATTTGCAAAGGAGTATACGTATCAAACTGTCCAATCGAGAAGTCAAGAAGTTTTCCGGGGATTGTTTCAGTACCGGTTACCCCAGTATATTCACCTGGTAAATCAATTCCTGTTTTAACACCCAATCCAAATGCCGCAAAGTTCTCTCGGAATGTATCAAAGGCTTTCTTGTCAATTGGTAATCCTTGACCTGGTCGGTATGTTGCTTTTCCTAATCCCATTGCAATGCGGAACATATATACGTTAGACGACCGACCGATAGCGGCAATATCGTTTAATGCCACTCGACCATTTGGATTAAACAATGACCGTTTGTATCTGCCACCAATATTGATCGGTTGGTCAATTTTCACCTCACCGATTCTTGCAGCTCCTTCATTATAACCTGTAAGCATCGTCGCCAATTTCACGGTGGATCCGACTTCATACGCTGAAGTAAACGTACCATATGTGTAATCTTGTATCGTCCATCGCCCTGTCGATTCGTCCTTTACTACTTTCTTACCGACAAGTGACAATATTTCTCCGTTATTCGGGTCTAGCATGACAAGGAACGCTGATTCTAACGCACTTGTATTCGGACCTTGTTTTAAGCGCAATAATTTATTGGATACAACATCTTCAAGCGCCTTCTGCAATTCGGTATCCGTAGTCAAGACCAGATCTTTACCTGGCTTTCCTTCTTTCACCGTTTTTGTTTCAACGACTTTTCCTGTGCGGTCTTTGATATTTTTCACTATCGTTTTTTGACCTTTTAGTAAGTCTTCATAATACAATTCCAAATAACTTCGTCCGACGCGATCATTACGCGAATAATCTCTCGCTAGAAAATAGTTTATGTGAGAACGCGGAATTCCTTCTACCGGACTCGTTGTAGATCCTAGAATCGCACTATCGGATTTCTTGACCCGATCCCAGTCCGTAGTCGTATTGACGCCCGGCAGTTGATCCAACCTTTCAGACACAACAGCAAGTTCTTGATCGGTCACGCCATCGCTTTTGATAATTTGTGGTGAGTAGGCATAACCTGCCATCATTTCTCGATAAATTGCGAGTACTTCAACATCTTCCGCTGACAATGTAGCTAGTTCTTCGTCCGTGATTCGGTCACGCGTCAGCTGGTTAATCTCTCGTTGGATATCTTTTTGAGATTTATTGTCATCTTTACTGAGCTCTGCTTGCTCTTTCTTAGGTACTTTCTCTGCTGCTTTAACAGGGTTCAATAAAATCCAAAAATCTCGTTTGTCGCCCATTGTGACACGTTGTGTATCCTGATCAATCAACTTGGCAATTTTTCTTGCCAGCGCAAGCATTTCTTTCGTCGTCGTGGAAGATGTTTTCGTATACGTGATAGCATTTTTCGCTTCATTGTCTATGAGCACTTTTCCCGAGCGATCGAAGATTCTTCCACGCGGCGTGCTCGTGTTGACCGCAATCTCCTCGGTTCGTTCAAGACTGCGTGCATAATCTTCTCCCTTGACGATTTGCATATAACCTAAACGGAATATAAGTAAGGAAAAAAGGACAAAAATCGCTACAAATAAAAAATTCATTCGAAATGCAATATGTTGACGTTGACTCGTTTTTAGCGGCTCCGTCTTTTTCTGGTTTCTCTTCAACAGGAATCTCCTTTCTTAGGAAGTTTATGTATAAGAATTATAGCATGAAAATAATAAAGAACACACATCTAGACGAACTAGATGTGTGTCAGGTTTCAATTACTTATTGTCTTGGTAACGCTTTTCCACTTCATCCCAGTTTACTACGTTCCAGAATGCTGAAATATAGTCAGGACGACGGTTTTGATAGTTTAAGTAGTATGCATGCTCCCAAACGTCCAAACCTAGTAATGGTGTTTTACCATCCATATAAGGTGAGTCTTGGTTAGGAGTTGATGTTACTTCAATTTCACCGTTGTTTACAACAAGCCAAGCCCAACCTGAACCGAAGCGAGTTGTTGCAGCTTTAGCGAACTCTTCTTTGAAAGCGTCAAAGCTACCGAACTTCTTGTCGATTGCTTCTGCAACTTCTCCAGTTGGGTTGCCGCCACCGTTTGGTGAAAGGATCGTCCAGAACAATGAGTGGTTAGAGTGCCCACCACCGTTATTGCGGACTGCTGTACGCTTGTCCTCTGGAACCTTGTCCAAGTTTGCAACTAACTCGTCAACAGGCATATTAAGAAGTTCTTCGTGACCTTCTAATGCATTGTTTACGTTTGTTACGTACGTGTTGTGGTGTTTCGTGTGATGGATGTTCATCGTTTCTTTGTCGATGTGTGGCTCCAACGCATCATATGCGTATGGTAGTTCTGGTAATGTATAAGCCATTTTCCATTCCTCCTCTAATTTATCTCTGTTTTGCCCTACCTCTTCACATTATCAAAATATGAGTCAGCATTCAAAGAAAATGGACTGTTAACGGAGAAAAAATAGAAAAATGACAATCATGACCACCATAATAATACCTTTTACAACAACGGATGTCAGAAAACCAACAACAGAGCCGATTCCTGTGCGGAAAGCCTGTTTGATACTTGTACGAGTAAATATCAGTTCTGCAATAATGGCACCAAGAAAAGGTCCAGCTAGAATACCAACGACAGGAATGACGAATGGACCTATGAGCAGTCCAATCGTACTTCCCCACATACCTGCTTTGCTGCCTCCGAAGCGTTTAACACCGACGAGATTAGCGAGTGTATCCGCTCCGAACAATAACAAAACGAATAATACTTGAATCACCCAAAACAACCACGTTAACTCCTCAAATGAAACGAACGCTCCATAAAGCAGGAAACCCGCCAATATAAATACAACAGATGGAATGACAGGGTAGATCAATCCGACAAACGCGATCGCGAACATGATAATTGCCAATGTCCAACCGATCCATAACATAGCTGTCACTCCTTATTTCATTATACGTGCTTGCCTAAAATTGCTTCCGCAATGTTTACTGCATGGTCACCAATTCGCTCAAGGTTCGAAACGATATCGACAAATACCATGCCAGCTTGTGCACTACAATGTCCTTCATTCAAACGGACAATATGATTTTTACGGAATCGGCGTTCCATGTTATCAATTAGATCTTCTTTCTCTGATACGACACGCGCTAGATCTGTATCGTCTGAGTCTAATGATTCAATCGCTTTTTGAACGGTTTCAATTGTCAATGTAAACATTTCTGATAGATCTTCCATCGCATCATCTGTCAGCTTCAATTTATTGGTTTCACGTAAATCTATTAGCTCGATGATGTTTTCAAAATGGTCACCAATTCGCTCGATATCCCGGACAGTATCCATCAATAAGACGTGCCGTCCAGATTCAGCTGGCGAAACGATGACTACAGATACTTCTACTAAGTAATCTGTAATTTTACGGTCGAGATTATTGATGGCATCTTCAATTTGATACGCTGTTTCCGCATATTTTTTCTGACCTGTCTTCAAATACTCGAACGATTCCTGAAGACCTCGGACACTGAAATCACCCATTCGGACAATTTCTTCCTTGGCTTGTCCTATCGCTACAGCTGGTGATTGTGTGATGAAGCGACGGTCGAGATGTTTCGGTTTATACTCGATCGTCACATCCTCGCCCGGTATCATCTTCGTAACGAGATATGCCCAAGCACCGATGAACGGAAATTGTAGGACGGTATTGGCGATGTTGAATGAACCGTGCGCAAATGCGATTTGCATCTTGCTTTCGAGATTCAAGACACTCGCCATCCATTCAACATACGCTGTAAATGGTATGAGTAGGATCATAAAGACAATGGTACCGACTATATTGAATAGTACGTGAACAGCTGCCGCTCGTCTTGCTGCAACAGATGCCCCTAGTGCCGCAAGTACTGCAGTAATTGTCGTTCCGATGTTATCACCGAATAAAATCGGCAATGCAGCCTGCATTGTAACCAAGTCTTCAGCGAATAGTCCTTGCAAGATTCCGACAGTCGCACTGGAGCTCTGTACGATTAGCGTGAAGATTGTTCCCGCTACAACACCCAGCAATGAATGTTCACTCATTGCTAGTGTGAAATCAGCAAATGCTTCTAATGATCGTAATGGCTTCATTCCGTCACTCATTAATTCAAGTCCTAAGAACAATCCACCGAAACCGAAGATGACTTCTCCTAGGTTTTTAATTTTGGCCTTACGCACGAAGAAAATTAAAAAGGCACCTAATGCCATGATCGGTAATGCATATGCACCGACGTCTAGACCAATAATAAACGCAGTCACAGTCGTACCGATATTGGCGCCCATAATGACGCCGATTGCCTGACGGAGTGTCATGAAACCAGCACTTACCAGACCAACAGTAATAACAGTTGTTCCGGAACTAGACTGGATTAACACTGTTACGATAATACCGACAAGAATCCCCATAAATGGATTGGTAGTAAAACGGTCTAAGATCGCACGAAGTCTGTCCCCTGCAGCCTTTTGCAATCCATCCCCCATGTACTTAATTGCGAATAGGAAAATTCCTAAGCCTCCAAGAAATTGGAATGCCACTTCTTGCCAGTTCACTTCCATTTAAATGTCAACCTCCATCAAACGTTTTATGTATGATTTCTAACTGCCCTTCACCTCTTGATATTCGCGTGAAGTTTCAACCTATTATGAGAGTTGTATACGTCAATTGTAAAGTGTCCTACCGCAATCTTTACATCACCTTAACAATGCGGCAATAAAATGTCATAAGAATGTCGAAATTTCTGCAAAGCAGTATGTTTTAAAAAAATGGTAGACTATATGTAGAAAGGGAGGCCGGCTCAGTGAAATTCCATCAACTTTTCAAAGCTTCTTTACATGAACCGAAAAAACTTGCGGCATTTCGCTTGTTATCGATCGGTAAAGTCATTCAATACATATTCGTGTTTATCTTTCTTTACACCGGTGTATCGTTTTTGCAATTTGTCATAGGCGATCACACACTGTTCCAGTCATCTCCTGAATTAGCGGAAATCAGCGAAACGATCGGCTTTTTGATCTATCCAATCGCATTTGTCCTGCAATTGGTCATTATTACGTCGTATTTATTTATTCGCATCAGTATTTTTGCTATCATAGGGGTATTGCTATTGAAACTATTGCATCGCCGAGGCGAATTCCGTTTTATGTGGCGAACGGCAGCGATTGCTGCAACATTACCCATTTTGCTGACGATGGCATTTGAATTTGTTCCCTCTATCCAATCGTATAGCCTGTCGATCGCATCGTTAGTCCATCTTCTCTACGTGTGGAGGGCAGCAGTCTATTATCCAAAACAACCACGATGAATAGACTTCCTCTTGTCTGCATAGTGTAGAGCAGGAGGGATGCATGATGAGAATTTTACTGATCGCACTTGCTGTATTTTGTACAGTTCATTTTGTACGAATGGATTTAACGGAAGGGACAATCCCTCTTGCAGCCTTTTTTGAAGATGAATCGTCCTGTATAGAGGAAACGCCAAATCATTCAATTGCCATTCGAGTGGTTGAAGGTGATACAATAGAATCGTTATTCGCATTATATCCAGATTCAACACAAAACTTTCTTGAGAGGTTGGAGCAATTTTATTCCATGAACCCTCATCTCGAACGCCAACAATTTGTAGCTGGCGAACAAATTAAGCTGCCGATTGGTGAACAAATAGAATCTGTTTGCGAAGAAGGCGAAAAAAGATAACTTTATATTCCATCTATATACGATGGTATTTACTCATTTGAAGGAGAGAGACATAATGACTGAAATGATTCATCGTTCCAATACCCGTCCCGTAAAAGTTGGCAATTTAACTATCGGGGGAAGCAATGAGCTGTTTATGCAAAGCATGACGACGACAAAAACACATGATGTCGAAGCAACAGTTGCAGAAATTAAACGCTTGGAGGATGCAGGCTGCCAAATCGTACGTGTAGCATGTCCCGATGAGCGTGCTGCGTATTCGATTGGTGAAATCAAAAAGCAAATCAATATTCCGTTAGTAGTGGATATTCATTTTGACTATAAATTAGCATTGATTGCAATAGAACAAGGTGCAGATAAAATCCGTATCAACCCGGGTAATATCGGCCGTAAAGAAAAAGTAGAAGCTGTTGTTAACGCAGCAAAAGCAAAAGGCATTCCAATTCGTATCGGTGTCAACGCAGGTTCACTAGAGAGAAAAATTCTAGAGAAGTACGGCTACCCTACTGCAGAAGGTATGGTTGAAAGTGCATTGCATCATATCAAAATCCTTGAAGATTTGGATTTCCATGATATTATCGTGTCACTTAAAGCATCTGACGTTAACTTGGCGATCGAAGCGTATAAGCTTGCAGCTGCAGCATTCGATTATCCATTGCACTTAGGTATTACAGAATCTGGTACGTTATTCGCGGGATCGATTAAAAGTGCAGCAGGACTTGGTTCCCTTCTATCAGCAGGTATCGGTAACACGCTGCGCGTATCGTTAAGTGCGGATCCAATTCAGGAAATCAAAGTTGCGAAAGAGTTACTGAAAGTGTTCGGCTTATCATCTAACGCTGCGACATTAATTTCTTGTCCAACATGCGGTCGTATTGAAATCGACTTAATTTCTATTGCCAATGAAGTAGAAGAATATATCTCGAACATTAAAGCACCGTTGAAAGTAGCAGTTCTTGGCTGTGCGGTAAACGGCCCAGGTGAAGCACGTGAAGCGGATATCGGTATCGCTGGTGCTCGAGGTGAAGGATTGCTCTTCATGCATGGTAAAACTGTACGAAAAGTTCCCGAAGAGACAATGGTCGAAGAATTGAAAAAAGAAATCGATATTTTGGCTGAGGAATATTTCGAGAAGAAGAGACAAGAAGAAGCACTTGCAGCACAAGGTAGCGTTTCTGAATGAGGGACATACGTTTCGGGATCGACATTGACGGAACGGTAACCTGTCCTACAGCGCTTCTCCCTCATATCAATAAACGTTTCGGTTCTAATCTGACACTCGATGATATTAAAGAGTATGACTTGACGAAGGCGTTTGATGTAGATCCTATACAGTTTGGGCAATGGTACAAGGAAACGGAAGATTTGATCTATCAGACTTCCCCAGCGCAGCAGTTTGCGAAAGAAGTACTAACGAACTGGAAAAAGCAGTATGAGTTATTCTATATTTCAGCACGCGGTAACAACGTCTTGGAATGTACGACGAACTGGTTCCATGAGCAACAAATACCTTATGACCACGTAGAGTTGATTGGCACTCATCATAAAATTGAGGCAGCTAAGCAATTCAACGTAGATGTATTTTTCGAGGACAAGCATGACAATGCGGTAGGAATCCATGAAGAATTGGATATTCCGGTGTTCTTGTTTGATACTCCTTATAATCAGGATCCGATTCCTGAAGGCGTCATACGAGTAGCGAATTGGAAACAAGCTGATCAGTACGTTAGACAGCTGTTTCATGAGACGGAAATGATGAAGAGCAAGTAATTGGTAGAGCATCGCATATTGCGGTGCTCTTTTTTTCGTAGTATTCTTGTATATCTTCATCTTACTTTGAACTAGATTTGTATGTTAAAATGTAGTAGACAATTATTACACAAAATAGTAGATATCGAGGTTTTTTGTTCATGTCTGTCAATCTTATCGTATTAGTAATACTTGCCGTGTTTATTGGTGCTTTGTCGCGTGCCACATTCGGTTTCGGTGAAGCAGTTGTCAGTATGCCATTGCTCGCATTATTATCAGTAGACTTGCACACGTCTATTTCTTTAATAGGCTTAGTCGGACTCACGGTGGCGTTATTTACAGTAGTTTCAGAATGGCGTCATGCGGACCGTCAGGCTTTACTTCGCTTAGTCATAGGTGCTTTAGCAGGAATCCCTGTAGGTATTGTATTGGTCGTCAAACTCCCTGATACGTTAATTACTATTGCACTCGGGGTCTTTTTAATTCTTTATGGTTCATATTCATTTGGCAAGATTCTATTACAACATACTACTACTTCAGAAAGACTGAAGGCGAAGTTCTGGTCATGGCCAGTTGGATTTGTCTCCGGTGTTCTAGGAAGTGCTTATAATACACACGGTGTGCCTGTAGTAGTGTACGGTACGTTAAGACGTTGGGAACCTAAGCGTTTTCGCGGAACCTTGCAAGCCCATTTTCTTATTACAGGTACATTTATAGTTGCTGGACAAGCTTTGGGAGGGCTATGGTCAAAAGATGTATTTATATTATACGGGTACTCTTTCCCGACTGTAATACTCGCAACATGGCTCGGGATGTTTATACAACGTTGTATTCCAAATGAAAAATTTATACGGTATGTATTTCTTCTTCTAACACTACTAGGGGCTATCTTATTATTTACTTCCATTTGAATTCTGTTCAATAAAAAAAGGCGGCACATCATGAACAAAATGATGTACCGCCTTTTTTATTTAAACTACCCTACTTTACACTTCGGACATCTGCCATAAATTTCAAACTTATGCCCTTCTATTTCATACTCTGACAAATTGACCGTTACACTATCCATCGGGCAAATCGGAATGGATTTCGTGCCACCACACGCTGTACAAATGAAATGGTGGTGATGATGATCCGTTGCACATTGCATCCGGAAAAGTCGCTCGCCGTTCAGTTCTGTTTCATCTAAAATACCAAGCTTTGAGAACATCGCAAGATTCCGGTAGATCGTATCAAAACTAATGCCCGGATTATCTCGCTCTACTGCCATGCGAACTTCCATAGCCGTCACATATCGATCCACTTCATCAAAAAACCGTAATAAGATTTCTCGATTTTTTGTCCGTTTATAATCATATTTCAATAGAATATCCCATGCTTCATCTATCGACATATTGAAACGCCACCTTTCCTGCTTCTCATGACCGTACTTTTTTCACAAAAAGTACTAACAGTAAAATAAACACCGACGTAACTACAATGGTCCCTCCAGGCGCGATATCTAAGTAATATGCAGAAATCAGTCCGATAACTACGGCGATTTCTCCGAATATTATGGAGTATACTAGTGCACCCTTATAGCTTTTAGCCACTTGAATAGCAGCTGCAACAGGCAATGTCATCAACGAAGACACGAGCAAAATCCCAACAATTCGCATAGATGCACCAATGACTAGTGCTGTGATAATCATAAATGACGCCTGAATGACGCGTTCATTTATCCCCGATACTCTCGCATACTCTGGATCAAACGCCAATGAAAATAACTCTTTATATAAGAAATATATAAATGCGATCACAATAACAGCAATTAAAATTACGATGTATAAATCCTGCCGACTCACAGCAGATACTGATCCAAATAAATAACCAACTAAATCTGTACCGAATCCTTTAGCAAGAGATATGAATATTGCCCCAAAGCCAATTCCAGCAGATAAAATAATCGGAATCGCCAGTTCTTCAAAGCTTTTATACACTCTGCGCAATCGCTCGATTAATAAAGATCCGACTACCGCTGCACCCATCCCTAAATACACTGGATTAAGCGCAGCAAAAAACAATACTTGCTGACTTAAGTAGAGACTGCCCGCAATCCCTGCAAGTGCTACGTGACTGAGCGCATCTGAAATCATTGACATACGACGTACCACGATAAACAATCCGAGCATCGGTGCAATTAAGCCGATGATCAGTCCAGATAATACAGCATTTTGTAAAAACTCGTATGTGAAAATAGCTTCAATCATCTAACCGGCTCCGTTTCTTTTTGATGGAGCCGACGAATAGGATGACCGTACCAGCCCGACAATTCCGTCTCACTCATTTTTTCATAATCTGCATGAACTCCATGGAAATGGATGGAACGATTCAAGCATGCGATATGAGTTGCGAGCTTTGTCACGACATCGATTTCATGTGTCACGAGTAAAATCGCTATTCCATACTCACGATTCAATTCGCTAAGCATAGAATAGAAGGATTCAACATTTTGTCTGTCGATTCCCACTGTTGGCTCATCCATAATCAGCAAATCCGGGTGACTCACGAGGGCTCTTGCAATAAAGACTCGCTGTTGCTGACCTCCTGACAGATCACCTATACTTTCATCTTTACGGTCTGCCATTTTCACTACATGCAACGCGTCGATAGCTCGCTGTTCATCCTCTTTATTGAACCGTTTGAACAGTCCCTTTTTACTCGTTAAACCGCTTTTCACGACTTCCAATACCGTAGCTGGAAACTTCGTCGTAAATGCGTTGGACTTTTGAGAGACGTAACCGATTCGTTGCTGTTGGTTAAACGAATCTATAGGCCCGCCAAACAGTTCAATCGTGCCTTGTGACGGTTTCAGCAATCCTAATATGATTTTTAATAATGTAGATTTACCCGAACCGTTTGGACCGATTAACGCCCAAAACTCCCCTTGTTTCACTTCTAAACTGACATCAGATAGCGCAATGGAATGGTTAAATTTATGCGTAATATGCTCTAAGTTAATAATGGAATTTGTCATATACATATCCCTTCCTTTAATTCGGAATCATTCCGATTACTTTATGAATTATATAGTAAGATGCGAAGGGATACAACCAATTGAGAGGAATTGATGAAGATGGATTTACTTCAGTTAATTCAGGAAATTAAACAACTGACCGATCAAGAAGCTGTTCATTACGCGGCAAGTTACGGTGTGGAATTGTCTATTAAAGAAGTACAGCAGTTACGTCCTTTGCTTGATGAGGTTTCATTCACTTGGCTGTTTACAGGCATTCCTCCCGTATTTATTGAAAAAATCACATCAATCATTGGATACGAGAAAACTATGCTGTATATGGAACAGTATAAACTACAATAAAAAAGCGTTGCAAATATGCAACGCTTTTCATTTTCAATTATTCAATTCTTCTAATCGAGCAGGAGTGAATTGATGATTTTTTAACATGTCAATTTCTACTGCATAAGGTGCTTTTTTATTCGCTTTATCTGTTCCGATAAATGGTGTTTCCAAAATTTTTGGAACCTCTTTAAATGCCGGATGATGAACGATATAAGCTAACGGTTCGAAGCCGATATGCCCCATGCCGATATTTTCGTGGCGATCTTTTCCAGCGCCGCAAATGTTTTTGCTGTCGTTAACGTGGATAACAGAAATACGATCCAGTCCGACAATATGGTTAAATTGATCTAAGACACCTGAGAAGTCATTGACGATATCATACCCTGCATCGTGGACGTGGCATGTATCAAAACATACGGATAAACGTTCGTTATGCTTTACACCGTCGATGATCTTCGCGATTTCGTCAAAACTTCTACCACATTCTGTTCCTTTACCAGCCATCGTTTCAAGTGCGATGCGAACATTTGCGTCTTCAGATAACACTTCATTTAAGCCTTCAATAATTTTGTCGATGCCTGTTTCTGCTCCAGCACCCACATGTGCACCCGGATGGAGGACGATTTGGTTGGCACCAAGCGCTTCAGTACGCTGGATCTCTTGTTGCAAAAAGTCTACGCCCAGACGAAACGTTTCAGGCTTTGTAGTATTCGCAAGGTTGATAATATACGGCGCATGGATGACAAGATTTGATTGACCGTTTTGCTCCATACTCTGTATACCGCTTTCAATATTTAATTCTTCAATTGGTTTACGTCTCGTGTTCTGAGGTGCTCCCGTATAGATCATGAATGTATTGGCTCCATAGCTTAGAGCCTCTTCACTTGAGCCAAGCAGCATCTTTTTACCACTCATGGATACGTGAGAACCTAGAAGGATATCATCTTGTGTCATGATTTCTTCTTTATTCTCCTTTGTCTTCTTTTAAAGTTCTCTTTTTGTTCTGCCATCTTTTTCTTGTAACCCGGCTTTACTTTATCCGGCTTACGAATAAAGGAATCCGCTTTTTTATCAATTTCATCCACTTCACGTACACGTTTCTTACGTGCTTGACGCTCTTTTACTTCAATCCACTCACCATTTTTGACATCTTCGTGAATGAAAGGAATACCAAGCTTTTCAATTTGATTTATCGCATCTTCATCAGACGGTTCGTACAACGTAATCGCATGACCTTGCATGCCTGCACGTGCAGTACGTCCTACGCGGTGAACGAAGAATTCGAGATCATCTGGTAATTCAAAGTTAATAACGTGACTGACACCAGGAATATCGATCCCTCTTGCCGCCAAGTCAGTTGCCACGATGTATTGATACTCTAGATCGCGTACTTGCTTCATAACACGTGTACGTTCTCGTGGTGTTAAATCACCGTGGATTTTTCCAGGCTTATGGCCGTGTTCTGCCAAATAGGTAGCTAGACGATCAGCGTTTTGCTTAGTATTCATGAAGATAATCGCAAGATATGGCTGTAGGGCATCCATCACGTGAAGGAGTTTCTTATTTTTATCCATACTTCTAACAGGAACCAATGAATAACGCATATTCTCCGTCAACGGTTTCTTATCATCCATCCGCACATGAACGGGTGAGTTCATATACTTCGACAAGAATGGCTTAAGTTTCTCAGGAATCGTTGCAGAGAATACATACATGCTGATCTTCTCCGGCATTCTTGAAGCAAACTTATCAATATCTTCAATAAAGCCCATATCAAATGCAAGGTCTGCTTCGTCAATGACAAGCTGAGAAGCTGTGTGGATCGGTAATGCGCCGGTTTCCGACAGATCTTGGATACGTCCTGGTGTACCGACGATGATGTGCGGTGTGCTCTTCAATCGTTCAGCAGAGCGTTTTTTATCTGTACCGCCAATCAAGATCGCACTTTTGATCTCCGTTCCTTCAATTAGCTTTTTCAATTCATCATGAAGCTGAACAGCTAATTCACGTGTCGGTGCTGTAATGACCGTTTGCAGTTCGTTCTGCTCCGGCTTAAGTTTTTCAACGAGTGGAATTAGGAAACTATGAGATTTCCCTGTTCCTGTATGGGCTTGTCCAATAGCACTTGTGTTTTTCATGATCAATGGAATCATTTCTTTTTGAATCGGTGTTGGTTCTTCAAACCCTAATTTTTGAATGGCTTCCCTCAAAAACGGTTTGAATTGGTAATCAGTAAACTTAGACATATCGTTCCTCCTCTAGATAATTCTTATTGTACCATGATTCGGTGCCATCAGTGGTTTTTTTCGCATAGTATATAGGGGAAACAACTAAAAAATTAGAAAGGAGTTCGTGATGAGATATCAATCATTTTATCCGTTTAGTAATCAGCCACCTCCGTCTAGGATGACACCTGAAACTCCGCCTGTTCAATACAGAGCGCCCACGCCTTTTCCTCAGGGCATGCCGGGCAATTCCAGGGGCATAGGAGAAATGCGTGGCGGTGCTCCACAACAGCAGGCAGGTATGCAAGAAACTGGTCCTTCACGGGCTGATCAATACATGCAAACCGCTAATCGTTTTTTCAATACTGCTCAACAATTCGCACCTTTAGTTCAGCAGTTTGCACCACTTATCCAAAATATACCTGCTATGTGGAGATTATATAAAGGGGTGCAATCTATGCCGGACGCATCGACAGCCTCTGCTGCTTCACGACCAAGTAGTCCGCAAACACCTAGATCCGCACCTTCCCAAGCCACTAATCAGCCATCTATACCACGTATTTTCCAACCTCCCTTCTGAACTCTTTGAATCGTTCACGAATCTCCGCTATAATGAAAGAGAAGTTAATAGAGGAGTGGAGTGGAATAAATGAAAGTACTCAAGATATCACCAAGAGGTTATTGTTATGGTGTAGTTGATGCGATGGTCATTGCGAGGAATGCTGCGCTAGATCCTACCCTGCCGAGACCCATTTATATATTAGGCATGATCGTCCACAACAAACACGTCACAGACGCATTCGAAGAAGATGGAATTATTACGTTGGATGGAGAAAACCGTCTGGAAATCTTACGTAAAGTGGATAAGGGAACAGTGATTTACACGGCACACGGTGTTTCTCCTGAAGTTCGCCAATTAGCGAAAGACAAAGGGTTGGTTGCAATAGATGCAACATGTCCAGACGTTTCTGTTACACATTATTTAATTGAAGAAAAAGTAGCAGAAGGCTATGATATTCTGTATATCGGCAAGAAGCATCACCCAGAACCTGAGGGCGCAATCGGTGTGGCGCCGGATTCTGTTCATTTAATTGAGCGTCTTGAAGACATTGATAAATTAGAGATCACCAATGATAAACTACTGGTTACGAATCAAACCACGATGAGTCAATGGGACGTTGCACATCTCATGGAAGAGTTGGAACGTAAATTCCCTCACATCGAAGTACACCAAGAAATTTGTCTAGCTACGCAAGTCCGCCAAGAAGCTGTAGCAGAACAAGCAGGCGAAGCAGAGTTATTGATTGTTGTTGGAGATCCGAAAAGTAATAACTCTAACCGTTTAACGCAAGTATCTGTAGAAATTGCAAACACACCTTCATACCGCGTCTCAGACGTCTCAGAAATCGATCCGGCATGGCTAATGGGCATTGAGACGGTAGCGGTCACAGCAGGTGCTTCTACACCTACTATAATCGTTAGAGAAGTTATTTCGTTCCTGAACGAATTTGATCAAGAAGACCCTACAACACATCATCCGGAAAGAAAGTTCAAGCTCGAGAAAATCTTGCCGAAAGTCAAGAACCCAACTCCTGTGATCCGGATTGAACCTTAAGTATAGAAAAACCGTCGAGTACGCTCGACGGTTTTATTTATGATAGGAATTGAAATGGCTCTGTAATGACTGTAGATCCAATAAATTCGACCGCTAATTTATTTTCCTTACAAAGGTCTGTCATTTTATTCGCAACGCCAGTAATCATAATTTTTTCGATATTATGACCAGGGTCCACAATGGCAAGATCGAGCGCCTGCGCGTCTTGCGCGACATGATAATACATGTCTCCTGTCACGAGTACATCGGCTCCTTTTCTCTTGGCAGCCGTAATATATTTATTTCCATCTCCACCAAGAACTGCCACTTTATGGATTTTCTTCTCTGGATCACCTACAAAACGTAAAGCTGGAACTCCGAATACATCCTTCACATGTTGTCCAAATTCCTTCAGCGTCATCTCTTTGCCGATTTGTCCGATACGTCCAATCCCTTGCTCATTGATTTTCTGTTGCATCTTGACTATATCAAATGCAGGTTCTTCATAAGGATGTGCGGCAAACATCGCTTTAATGACTTTAGCCTGCTGACTTTCCGGGAAAACGACTTCAATTCGCTCTTCGTCCACCAGCGTCGGCTGGTCTACTTCTCCGATTGTCGGATTCGCTCCAGCAACCGGTGTGAATCGACCAGTGCCTTGTGAGCTGAAACTACATGCCTGGTAATCACCAATCGCGCCCGCTCCTGCACTTGCCAATTTCTGACGTACTGCATCCGCATCTTCTAACGGACAGAATACTGCTAGTTTCATCAAGTGTTCAGAATCTGTAATATCGATCGGTTCCGTCTGCCGTATGCCAAGACGGTCCGCCAACATATCATTGACACCACCTGCCGCAATATCAAGATTGGTATGGGCAGCGTAAACCGCAATATTATGCTTAATACATTTCTCAATCATTTTCCCTTGTGGTGTATCCGTCATAATAGATTTAACAGGGCGGAACAATGGAGGGTGGTGTGCAATGACTAGGCTTGCCCCATTTTCAATTGCTTCATCAATCACTTGCTCGTTGACATCCAGTGTAACAAGAACTTTATCTACAGGACGATTCAACTGACCGATATGCAGTCCAACCGGATCCCCTTCAAATGCAAGCCGTTTCGGTGACCACTTTTCAAATAGCTCAATGATCTGATGTCCATTACTTTTCTTCATGTGCTAACACCTTCCTGACTATTTCCATATTTTCTTGTAAATTTTCTCTTTTCCGCTTAATTTCTTCCGTTTGTTCTGCGTGTTCAAGAGCATTTATGACACGCTTCCATTCAAGCATCTCCCGCTCCCACTTCGCTCGGAATACGTTAGATTGTTTACGGCGTAAAACCGGTCCGACAAGTAAATCCGTTTTTGAGTAATCAGCCGATCCTCTTTCTAGTACAAGAACTTCATAAATTTTACTGTCTTCTAGCAAAATCTCTTCGTCTACAATGCAAAGCCCATTCGCTACAGCCCATTTCCTGATCGCGATCGCGTGCAGATTGGGTTGTAAAATGATTCGCTGTACATGTGTCAGACGGTCCTTGCCCGCTCCTAGAATTGAGGTAATCAATGTACCGCCCATTCCTGCGATCGTTACGGTCTCGACGTTGTCAGCGCCTTCTATCGCCTGCAAGCCGTTTGCTAGGCGCACTTCAATACGGTCCGCAAAACCATTCAATTCTACATTGCGTGTCGCCGCTTCATAGGGACCTGTCACGACTTCTCCTGCAATGGCTTTACGTATCTTTCCTTTGTTCATTAAATAGCACGGTAGATAGGCATGATCACTACCAATATCCGCAAGCACAGTATTCTTTGGAACAAAACTGGCCACCATCGCCAGACGTTCCGATAATTGATTGGTATTCATGGTTCCCCGCCTTTCATTCTTATCTATTGTATATTCGCTACTCATTTCATGCAATGCAAAAGAGCCAGTAAACCGAGAGTTACTCTGGTTTACTGGCTCTTTAAATTAAGTAGACAATCAGTCTAATGATAAAATGTAATCAACCATTTCATCTATGTTCTCATCTGGAACTAGTCCAGCTGGCATTGCAGTTCCAGCTACACCGTTTTTAATTGCATCATGTACTTCATCTGCGTCAAGTGAGCTATTTAGAGCAGGCCCCATTCCGCCAGCCAAGCCATCCCCGTGACAACTAATACACTTCTGCTGAGCAACAGCTTCAGCATCAAATTCGCCAGTGTTTGCACTTTCTTCTTCAGTTCCTTGCTCAGTGCCTTCTTCGTTAGCTCCAGCAATTTCCTCTTTTTGATCTAGGCCATAAAGTGACATGAAGAAAATCAGTCCAATTCCGAGCGCGAAAATTAGAAAAAATGGTACAACAGGATTTTTATTCATTGGATTACCCTCCTTCACCAGAATCTATTCTGTAAAAGATACAGTATACAATTAACATTGTACTGTATCTATAACAAAACTGAAAGTGTTATTGGGTGACTTTTCGTCTTTTGTGACAGAATCGCCATAATTCGCAGGTCAGCAACCAAGTTGTCTAGCGATGACCATCCGCTGTACTTCAGAAGTGCCTTCTCCAATTTCAAGGAGCTTGGCATCACGTAAGTAACGCTCTACTTCGTATTCGCGCATATAGCCATAACCACCGTGTATTTGGATCGCTTCATTGGCAACTTCCATCGCAATTTCGGAAGCATATAATTTACACATCGAGGCTTCCTTTGTAAACTTTCTGCCTTGGTCTTTCAGCCATGCTGCTTTATACACCATAGTCCGTGCAAGTTCGATCTTCATCGCCATATCCGCAAGTTTGAATTGCGTAATTTGGAAAGAGGATAAAGTCTTTCCAAATTGCTTGCGTTCTTTTGAATACTTCAAAGCGCGCTCGTAAGCTGCCTGTGCAATACCTACTGCCATCGCACCGATACCAATACGACCGCCGTCAAGTGTTACAAGAAATTGCTGGAACCCTTTACCACTCTCACCAAGCAGATTCTCTTCTGGAACTACTACATCTTCAAGCAATAGTTCTGTAGTATTGGAAGCATGCAAGCCCATCTTTTCATAGTTATCGATAATTTTAAAGCCTTTCGAATCTGTTGGAACGATAATTGCGCTAATTTCTTTCTTGCCGTCTTTACGACCCGTCACAGCAGTCAATGCTAGGTGTTTAGCGTAGCTTGCATTGGTGATATAAACCTTTGATCCATTGATCGTATACTGACCGTCAGAAAGCACGGCAGACGTCTCTGTTCCGCCAGCGTCAGAACCGGCATTAGGCTCTGTCAAACCGAAAGCACCAAATGATTCGCCTGTACAGATCGGTGTTAAATACTTCTGTTTTTGCTCCTCTGTTCCGAATAAGTGTAGAGGAGCACCACCTAGTGAAATATGCGCAGAATACGTAATACCCGTCGAGGCACATGCACGGCTTAATTCTTCCGTGACAATGGCAAAACTGATCGTGTCGGCTTCACCCCCACCGTATTTCTCGGGAAATGGTAAGCCCATCATGCCCATTTTGGAAAGCTTTTTAAAAATCTCCACTGGAAACTCTCCCGAGCGATCACGATCGACTGCACCTGGCGCTACTTCCTCATGTGCAAAGTCTCTCATCAGCTTTTTCACCATATGCTGTTCTTGAGTTAAATCAAAATTCATTCTGATCATCCTCTCTCCACTTATACGATTCTATTTCCGATCAAAGTGTAAGCCCTTACATAGTAGTATATAGAAAACGGACGGAATATAGCAATACATTCATTGCATTCCGTCCGATTATATAGATAATATTAAAAATGCGACTACTGTCAATAGACCTAGTGAGCCCGAAATAGTAAAGTATAATAACTTTAGTACTCTTCCAGTAAATAACCATAAACCGCAATTTAATACGAGAAGGCCGATCAGTAAAGTCGTGTCTCCATCAAAAAATGCAGTCCAAATCTTCAATGACATCATCAATAAAAGAAATGCCATCGATATGTAGAGGAATGGTGCAAAACCTTTCTTGATAAACGTTTTTCCAGAAACGAGCGTTAGAAAAATCATAGCCAATGCAGCAGCAACAGTCATTGTAGCAACTGGATATTCCGTCAGTACAAACATCGAAATTGACACTACGCCTGCAAGCAATAAGCTGATGAGCAAAATCATCAATTGTTTGGTTCGTAACTTTTTGCGTTCAATTTGAAGTGTGGACGATTCTTGCTCTGCCACTTCATCGGGGTCTTCTCCTTGTGCATACAAGGTAATCAGGAAATCGCAATAATGTTCTGGAAGAAGTTTATTGGCTTTCCAATACCGGATTTCAGAAATGATGATCTGTTTCTTATCTATAGCCATCCTTTCTCCTCCAATAGTATCAATCTTCTTTTTTTCACTAAAGAATAAAAAGCATCGGCTATATCAAGCCGATGCACTTATTATTCTAAGAAGTCTTTGAGACGTTTGCTGCGTGATGGGTGACGTAACTTTCTAAGTGCCTTTGCCTCGATTTGACGGATACGCTCACGCGTAACACCAAATACTTTGCCCACTTCTTCAAGCGTACGCGTACGGCCATCATCTAAACCAAAGCGTAAACGTAATACATTTTCTTCACGATCTGTTAACGTATCTAACACGTCTTCAAGCTGTTCCTTCAACAATTCATAAGCTGCATGGTCTGAAGGAGACTGTGCTTCCGAGTCTTCGATAAAATCGCCTAGATGAGAGTCATCTTCTTCACCAATTGGCGTTTCCAATGATACCGGCTCTTGAGCTATCTTCAAGATTTCACGAACTTTTTCTGGAGTCAAGTCCATTTCTTCTCCAATTTCTTCAGGTGAAGGCTCTCGTCCTAAATCTTGGAGTAATTGACGTTGGACACGGATCAGTTTATTAATCGTTTCCACCATATGCACAGGAATACGGATCGTACGTGCCTGGTCTGCGATTGCACGGGTGATTGCCTGACGGATCCACCAAGTTGCGTACGTACTGAATTTAAAGCCCTTCGTATGGTCAAATTTCTCAACAGCTTTAATAAGACCCATATTTCCTTCTTGGATCAAATCTAAGAATAGCATGCCGCGACCGACATAGCGTTTCGCGATACTGACAACTAAACGTAAGTTCGCTTCAGCCAATTTCTTTTTGGCATTCTCACCACGTATAATACTTGTTTCTATTTCAGGTGTCATTTCCCCTGTTTCTTCAAGGATAGCTTCAGAAGCTAAACCATCAATAATACGGATCGCCAAATCTACTTCTTCTTTACCCGTCAATAAATCCACTCGTCCAATTTCTTTCAAATACATACGGACGGGATCGTTGATTCTGACGCCTGGCGGTACACTTAAGTCATTTAAATCAAATTGTTCTTCTTTTTCAGCCTTGGGATCAGCTTCTTCTTTTCTGTCCATTTCAATTTCTTGTGCTTCTATCTGGTCAAGAAACTCTTCGAATTGCTCAGGCTCCATTTCAAAGGATGCCAGTTTTTCCGTTACATCCTCTAGTGTTAGCTCACCTGCTTTTTTACCCGCTTCAATAATAGCCGCTTTTGCTTCTTCAAGAGTCAATTCTACTTCTCCCGTTTGTTCTTCTTTTGTCATAGTGACTATACCTCCTTACAGAACCTTTAACGATCTCACAAGCTGGATTACTTCCGAGGCCAACTCCATTGCTTTTAGTAGGTCGTTCCTTTTTTCTGCTTCTTTTGATTCGTATCGCTTTTGATCAATTAGACGTTTAATTTGATTTCTTTTTAAATGACGGATACAGTCATTTACTTCTTGTGTGGTATGCTCCTGTGAACGTTCAGTTAAGATGGCTTCCATGACTACTTTTTTCAGTTGCCGGTCTTCCAACGTTTCTGCAAACCGCTGATAGTTTGGCAAATCATATTGCTCATAAAACGCTGCTAACTTAAAGAATATTTTGATGACGTCATCTCTTACAAATAAATCTTGAAGTTCCAGCCGTTTTTCTTCGAATAGATCTGCGTCCATCAGCAGATGCGCAAGAAGTAATTGTTCCGCACGATCTGTTTCTGCACGATTCGCCGGAGCTCTTGTAACATGCACAGTTCTGCTTTCTTCAGGACTTGTATCTCGCGATTGTTTCGCCTTTTTCGCAATCGACTTGGTGAATTCTTGTCCAAGTGATTCTTTTGAAGCCTGTGTTTCATTGTGGAGTTGCTGGATCAATAAGTCTTTCTCAATAGGAGAACAACGGTGAGCCAGTTCATCAAATACTTCGTGTACGTATTGCTTGATGTCATGATCAACGGATAAATTCTTATCTCTTCTATAGTAGGCTGCTACAAAAGAAATATATGATAGCGCTTGATCAAGCACCTTTTCTGAAAATACATCTGAACCATGTTGACCGATATAGTCATCAGGGTCCATTTTATCAGGTAAAGTGGCAACCAGTACATCCATTCCGCTATCCATTAGTTGGTCGGCAAATCGTTTGGCAGCCCCCCAGCCAGCTGAATCACCATCACAGCAAATGACTATCTTTTTTGCCATTCGCTTTAATTTCACGATATGATGCGCGGATAATGCAGTACCCATAACAGCCACCGTATTTCCTATTCCGCCACGATCTGCTGCAATCGTGTCCATGAAACCTTCGAATAGTACTACTTTACCCGTTTTTCGAACATTAAGACGTGCACGGTGAAAATTAAACAAAACCTTACTCTTTTCAAAGACGGGAGTTTCCGGACTATTGATATATTTAGCCTCAGAAGAAGAATCCTCCAACCTTCTGCCGGAGAATGCGATGGTTGCACCATTATCATCCTGAATCGGAAACATGATCCTTCCCCTGAAACGGTCAAAATAACCTGAGCCATCTTCCTTATGGAAACAAAGCCCTGCCGTTTCCATTTCCTTCATATCAAAACCTTGTCTCTTTAGCAGTGCCGATAAGGCATCTGACTGAACAGGAGACCATCCTATTTCATACTGTTCTATCTCGTCACGCGTAAATCCTCTTTTTTCTAGATATTCTAATGCTTTTTCGCCTTCTATGGTGTTTAAGAGCAGATGGCTGTAAAAATTAGCAGCCAGTGTATAGGCCTTCAGCATCTTATGGTTTGATGAGGATGTTGACGCTTGGTTATCTGTTTGGGAACTTTCCAACTCCAATCCCATTCGGCTGCCTAGTTTGACGATTGAGTCGATGAAAGACCGATTTTCCATATCCATCATGAACGTAATGGCATTACCGCTTGCTCCACAACCAAAACAATGGAATAGTTGCTTGTCTTCGGAAACAGAGAAAGACGGGCTACCTTCTTCGTGGAACGGACAGAGTCCAAACCAATTTTTACCTCTTTTTGCTAATTGGACATATTCACTGATCAAATCGACAATATCGGTTCCTGAACGGATTTCCTCAATTGTTTCGTCAGATATTCTTGTCATTCTATCACCATTTCCACTCTATATACATAAATTCTAGACGTTTTCCAAAAACCCTTCTTTATCGACATTTTTCGCTATAAATATTTTCAGTATCTGCATTTATGTCACATTTATGACATGTTAGCTGAGTGGAGACACACAGAAAAAAGAAGACCCAACTAGTTCGTTCAGTTGGCCTTCCTTGCTGAAAATGCTTTTAGAATCGTATTGGCTGTCTCTTCTACCGCGCGATTCGTCACATCGATGACGTTACAACCGACACGTGTAGTAATTCTATTGAAATAGTCGATCTCTTGTTGAATACGTGCTATTGTCGCATAGTTTGCATCATCATTCAAGCCTAATGTCTCCAAGCGGGATTTTCGAATTGAATTCAATTGCTCAACGGAAATACATAAGCCGAAGCACTTTGCAGGATCAATAGAAAACAGTTCTGATGGCGGGTCGACTTCAGGCACAAGCGGCACATTGGCCACTTTAAAACCTTTATTCGCTAGGAATTGAGATAACGGCGTTTTGGAAGTTCGTGAGACACCGATTAAAACAATATCCGCTTCCAATATGCCACGTGTGTCTCTTCCATCGTCATAGCGAACCGCAAACTCAATCGCTTCGATTTTCTTAAAATAATCATCGTCCAACTTTCTGACAAGACCGGGCTCTTCAAATGGTACTTGTTTCAACCGGTCTCCCATCTTGTCAATCAATGGACCAAGCAAGTCTACTGCAGGCACTTTCAACTCTTCGCAAAGTAGATGTAGCTGCTCCCTCATTTGGCTTTTGACCAATGTGAAAACAATCAATGCTTGTTGTTGTTTTGCTAAGAACACAATTTCTTCCAATTGCGAATTCTCTTCTATATACGAGAATCTTTTAATGGAAACAGTCTCTAAATCATGACGAAACTGACTTGCGGCTGCTTTCGTCACAAGGCCTGCAGTTTCCCCGACAGAATCCGAGACAATGAATAATGTGAATTTTGTCATCCTGTCACTCCTCATACATCTTGATCTTCCACTAATGAAAGAAAAGCGGCGGTAATATTTGTTTTCGTCACTCGCCCCATTACTTCAAGTCCATTTTCACGTTCTTGAATTATAGGTAATGAATCGATTTGGCTGTCCATCATTTTTTTGGCAACAGAAATGAGTGTATCTTCTTTTTTGCAATATGTGACATTCGGCATTCTTGTCATAATGACATGCACGGGTATCTTTTCTAATCCTGTTCTTCCGATGCTCGTTCTCAGCAAATCCTTACGTGACACCACGCCTGTCAATAACGACTGCTGATCTACTACGAATAGTGTACCTACATCTTCTAAAAACAGCTGGCAAATCGCGTCATATACAGATAGATTTTCAGTGATGACGACTGGTCTTGATTGATAATTGGCCACAATCATATCGACCATGCCATCCGCGACGGATTTGATAGGTTTCTTGCCAGAATAGAAATAACCTACACGAGGTCGTGCATCCAAAAATCCAGCCATCGTCAAGATTGCTAGATCCGGCCGGATGGTAGCGCGCGCCAAATGCAAACGTTCAGCAATTTGCTCTCCTGTTATCGGACCGTTTCCTTTGACGATGTCGAGGATTTCATTCTGACGTGTATTTAATTCCAAACATGTCACCGCCTTCAGACTTCAAAGTTGTATTTACTTACTAATTATATATCAACGCGCTCGCTATTGCGAAGAAAGGAGAAGCATGCTACACTAATTTTGAACGAAGTAAACGAAGAACGGTCAATAAGTAGTGTATATTTTGAGCGAACAGGGATAGTGAAAGCCTGTACCTACACGAAAACGGCAGCCGGGAGTTGAAATGTTCATTATGAAAGTGGGTTGAAAAACCAATCGGGGTGGAACCGCGGGTTATCATGCACTCGTCCCCGGACATGATTTTCATGTCCGGAGACGTGTGCTTATTTTAATTGGAGGCGTTTAGAATGTTATCTATGGAACAAGTAGTCAATCTTTCAAAACAACGGGGATTCGTATTCCCAGGATCTGATATTTATGGTGGTTTGGCGAACACTTGGGATTATGGTCCACTAGGTGTCGAACTAAAAAACAATATCAAGCGTGCTTGGTGGCAGAAATTTATCCAGGAATCCCCTTACAACGTAGGTCTTGATTCCGCAATCCTGATGAACCCGAAAGTTTGGGAAGCATCCGGTCATATTGGAAACTTCAATGATCCGATGATCGACTGTAAAAAATGTAATACCCGTCACCGTGCAGATAAATTAATCGAAGAAGCATTGGATGCGAAGGGAATTGAAATGGTCGTAGATGGCCTGCCGTTCGATAAAATGTTCGATTTGATTCAAGAACATGAAATCAAATGCCCTACATGTGGCGCATTGGATTATACAGAAATCCGTCAATTCAACTTAATGTTCAAAACAAGCCAAGGTGTAACTGACTCCTCTGCTAACGAAATCTTTTTACGTCCGGAAACGGCACAAGGGATCTTCGTGAACTTTAAAAATGTTCAACGCTCTATGAGAAAGAAAGTACCTTTTGGTATTGCACAAGTCGGAAAAAGTTTCCGTAACGAAATCACACCGGGTAACTTCACATTCCGTACTCGTGAATTCGAACAAATGGAACTTGAATTCTTCTGTAAGCCAGGCGAAGATGAGCAGTGGTATAAGTACTGGATTGACCAGTCAGAAAACTTGTTATTGAACCTTGGTTTGAACAAAGACAATATCCGTCTTCGCGAACACAATGAAGATGAGCTGTCCCATTATTCTAAAGGAACTGTGGATATTGAATACAAATTCCCATTTGGTTGGGGAGAGCTATGGGGAATCGCAAACCGTACGGACTTCGATTTGAAGCGTCATATGGAATATTCAGGCGAAGACTTCCATTATCAAGATCCAATTACGAATGAAAAATACGTACCATACTGTATCGAACCTTCCGTTGGAGCGGACCGCGTCACGTTGGCATTCTTATGTGATGCATTTGATACAGAGGAACTTGAAGACGGCGACACACGTACTGTTCTTCGTTTCCACCCAGCATTAGCACCAATCAAAGCAGCTGTACTGCCATTATCTAAAAAACTTGCAGATGATGCACAGAAAGTATATGCAGAGCTTTCAAAGCATTTCCCAGTACAATATGATGATTCCCAATCTATCGGACGTCGTTACCGTCGTCAAGATGAAATCGGAACACCATTCTGTATTACATTTGACTTCGATTCACTAGAAGACCAACAAGTAACTGTTCGTCACCGTGATTCCATGGAACAAGAACGTATGCCAATTGCAGACGTTACAGCATATATCCAAAAGCACCTACAGTTTTAACTATAGAAAAGCACAGGAGAAGTTGGCATTAGCCTTCCTCTTCTGGGCTTTCTTTAATTTGTCTTTTTGGTTTTTGCAATTCAGGTGTACGTTCCAGTTGTTCGATGAACTTTCTAGATTTCAGAAAAATCCCTGTTTGCTCCTGATAAATCGTTGAAACAAGCTTCGCCATAAATGTCTTCGTCGGTTTCTTCAACGTCAGCTTACCAATCTGATCGAGCGGAACATTGTAAAACATTCGGATCAGCTTGATTTGTGTAGGCGACAGACGAATGATATACGGATCCACGTGAAAGCAGCGATGACAGAGAAAACCTATCTGTTGAAAGGAAAAAGCGAATTCACCTTCTGTAGCGCCGCAACTCGCACACTCATGAAGTATCGGATGTATGCCTGCAACCGGCAGCATCTTCCACTGAACGAACAGTGAGATAGCTTCTGCATCATAGCCTTCTTCCATAGCGTTAAATGACTCACCTAGCAAACGAAATATGCTTGCATTTGGCTGTTCGGATTCTGTTAGGCGATCAAGCAATTCTACAATCAATCCAGCATATGCCGTCGTTTCTAAATCAGAGCGAATGTGACGGACACTGCTGATCAACTCGCCTTGTTCAAGCGACCCCATGCCTCTACTAGCACGAACAAGAAAATAGCCGTGAGTAAACGTTTGGGTAATGGCAGCTAAGCGACTCGCAGGCTTTTTGGCACCTCTCGCCATCGTCGTGATCTTCCCCGCTTCTTTCGTATAGATCGTCACGATTTTATTGGATTCTCCGTAAGGGATACTTTTGATAATAAAGCCTTCCAACTTATTCAGCAACACGCTCTCTCCTTCAGCAGGACAGACCGCTTAGTAGTCTTCCTCGTTAAATCCAAATTCTTTCAAACGACTTGGCCGGTTACGCCAGTCTTTTTGGACTTTCACCCATAGCTCTAAATATACTTTATGTCCGAGCAACATTTCGATATCTTTTCTTGCTTTCACACCGACTTCTTTTAGGAGCTTTCCACCTTTACCTATGACAATCCCCTTTTGCGAATCACGCTCCACTATGATAGTCGCGCGGATATGCGTTTTATCGGTTACTGGATCCTGCTCGATGCTTTCAATCGCCACCGCAATCGAGTGCGGAATTTCCTCACGTGTTGTGTGCAATACTTTTTCACGGATCATTTCGGAAATGATGAAGCGTTCCGGGTGATCGGTTACTTGCTCTGCATCATAAAATTGTGGCCCTTCTTCTAAGTAGCTTTCCAGTGTTTCCACCAATCGTTCAATATTATTGCCATTGAGTGCAGAAATCGGAACTACTTCTGCAAACTTCACTTCATTTGTGTACGATGTAATGATTTCGAATAATTGATCAGGATGCACTAGGTCGATTTTATTGATGACCAAAAATACAGGAGTCTCGGATTTCACAAGCCATTCCATAATGAACCGGTCGCCTGTACCGATCTTTTCATCCGCATTGACCATAAACATGATGACATCGACTTCACTTAACGTACTGCGTGTCACTTTCAACATGAAGTCGCCAAGACGGTGTTTCGGTTTGTGGACACCTGGTGTATCAATGAAAATCATTTGAGATGTATCGGTTGTGACGATACCCTGTACTTTGTTTCGTGTAGTTTGCGGCTTATCGCTCATGATTGCGATTTTTTGACCGACCATACGGTTAATAAATGTAGATTTCCCTACATTCGGTCGTCCGATGATGGAAATAAAGCCTGACTTAAAGTTGTTCTTCTGCATAATCTAAATCCTCCTTGGAAAAAGCACCCGGCAATAGCTGGTCTACTGTTGTTTCTTGTAAGTGACCCTTCAAGTTCGTCAAGTACACTGGCATGTCCGGCGCACAAAATTCTGCAATAACTTGGCGGCAAGAGCCACATGGCGCGATTGGACCGTCCGTATCACCAATTACAGTAATCGACTTGAACGACTTGATACCTTCGGATACAGCTTTGAAAATAGCTGTTCTTTCTGCGCAATTGGATAATCCATACGCTGAGTTTTCAATATTGCATCCACGATAAATGGTACCATCAGCAGTCTCTAATGCAGCTCCTACTGGAAATTTAGAATAGGGAACATAGGCCGTCTTCATCGCTTGCTTTGCTTCATTCATTAATTGTTCTACTTGCATCTACTTACCACCTCTTCATTTAATCTTATTATCCAAACCATTTCGGAAAGAAAATGATACAGCCGATAATCGCACTCGCAATAGCAAACACGAAAACGGATCCGGCTGCAATATCTTTTGCTTTTTTAGCTAGTGGATGAAATTCTGTTGTGACTAGATCCACAACATATTCCACTGCTGTATTCATTAATTCGAGCGCCATCACACCTGCAATGACGATAAAAATAATCATCCATTCTATTTGTGAAAGACCGGTGAACCAGCCTGCTATCAACACGATCATCGCTGATAAACCGTGAGATTTCATATTCCGACCTTGCCTAAAGCCGTCTTTAATACCTTCCCACGCATAGATGAATGATTTCAAGAATTTCTCCATACAATCACTGCCGTTCCAGACCGAATGCAGTTAAAATCTCTTTCTGCCTGCCGAACATCTCACGTTCTTCTTCTTCATTGAGATGATCATATCCGAGTAAATGCAAGAAACCATGCAATGCAAGAAACCCAAGTTCCCGCTCGAACGAGTGATTGTATTCAATAGCCTGACGTCTAGCCGTATCAATAGAAATAATGATATCTCCTAGAACAACAGGCATATCGCTTTCATGAACAATTGCCACTTCTCCTTCAGACAACTCTTCTAGCGCAAACGAAATTACGTCAGTTGGACGGTCTTTGCCTCTGTACTCAGCATTCACCGCTTGGATGGATTCATCATCCATAAACGTAATAGATAACTCATATAGGCCTTCCATTTTCTCCATGATTGACGCGTGAGTCAGTAAATCCTTGATCAATGCCTCCGAACTCGGGTCCACGATTTCTGTTTCGTCTTCGAAATAAAAATCTATCATAATTGCTCTGCTCCTTTACTTATTGGGATATTCAATACGATTATGGAAGATCCCATTTAACGTTTCATTAATTGCTTGTTTCACTAGTTTAATTTCTTTTAACGACAAATCACATTCATCAAATTGATCGTCCTCTAATTTGCCACGCACAATTGCGTTGACGAGCGTAGCAATTTTTTCAGGTGTCGGTTCTTTCATCGATCGCACCGCTGCTTCCACACTGTCCGCAATCATGATTATTGCATTTTCTTTCGTTTGGGGTTTCGGACCAGGATAACGGAAATCGTCTTCATTCACATCCGGATTGGTTTCTTTCGCTTTCAAATAAAAAAATTTGACGCTACTCGTTCCATGATGCTGTCTTGCGATCGCTATTAGTTCTTTTGGCATACGCTGTTTCTCCAAAATTTTTGCTCCGTCTTCCGCGTGGGCTATAATCATATCACGACTTTTCTCGGGTGTCAGTGCATCATGCAGATTACGGCCGTTATGTTGATTTTCAATGAAGAACCCTGGATGAATGGTCTTCCCTATATCATGATAATAACTGCCGACACGCGCGAGTAATCCGTTAGCGCCAATTGCTTCACACGCCGCATCAGCTAGATTCGCAACCATAATACTGTGATGATACGTACCCGGCGTCTCCACTAAGATTTTCTTAAGTAACGGATGATTAGGGTTCGAAAGCTCCACTAAACGCATATTAGAAAGCAAATGGAAACTTGACTCGAAAAACGGCAATAACCCCATCGTTAAAGCTCCAGACAACAAGCCTGACGAAATGGCCGCCACGGCATAGAAAATCAGTTCTGGCGTTGTATAACTAGTCTGTGTCATCAATAAATAAAATATGATGAACATCATGTTCGATCCTGCAACGCCAAGACTTGTCTGTAGAATCGTTGAGCGTCTGCCATGTTCACTTAGTAAATAAATACTCACAATCCCACCGAATAAAATATACAACGCTACTTCCATTTGCATGATGGCGGCCAAGCCTTCCTGCAACATGATGCCAGCTGTCGCAGAAGTAATAATCGTCGCCAGTACTGCTGATCGCTCATTAATCAATAACTTAATCAACATCGGTACGAGAGCCGTCGGAAATAAAAATGCAATGAGGACATCGAATTCATAATCGATATAGCTTACGATTTTCATCAATACGACTGCCAATAATAAAATAATGTAAAATATACCGAGCGCTTTCTTTTTGAATATCTCATCTCTTTTGGACTTGCCAAAGTGTATGGCAGTCAAACCTGATACGAACAAAATAAACAGGATAATGCCGAGCGTCGGTTTAAGTGAAGATTGATTATTGAGGACTCCAGAAAGCTTTAGTTGGTGATACACATCACGGTCGATCAACTGCCCTTCACGCACGATGACTTGTCCTTGTAAAATACGGATTGCTTCAACTGAAGCTCGCGCATCCATTTGATTCTTGACAGTCAATTCTTCATCTATTATTTCCGTTTCCACTACCGCCATTCGACCGAGCGCTAGTGCCACATCAAGCAAATCTCTCGGCAAAGTATTCGTTTCTCGAATGTTGCGCTCCACCTCATAACGATGCATCGGCACCTGTTCAGCTTTAAATGGCTTCGATAATTCTCTTCCCACAGCATGTGTCAGCAATTCATGCAAATTATTCAAATCACCTTGTTCAGCCGAAAGTAGCTGTTTAAGTTGGTCGTCTGTAACAGGTAATAAAGTCTGTTCTTTTTCAAGACCTTCCAACTTCTTTTGAAGCAACTTCATCTTAGTATCCGATGTCATGTCAGGATCTTCCTTCACTTCGACTTTGACATCGCTTACTGCAGTAAAGATCGAACCAAGGATAGCTTGGCGATTTTTCATAATATCTTCTGAAAAACGATAGGAATTAGGTACTGCCTGTTCCGCCCGTACACGTTCAAGTTCAGTTTTCTCGATATCTTCTATTGTTTTAGGTGACCGTATGGTTTTCGGTGAAATCTCAAAAGCCGATATTTCGTACGTTTCGTTCTGCGTACTCCCATACATCAGAAAAAACAATAAGATACTAGAAAGAGAGACGACAAGAAGCAAAAGAAATGTAAATTTCACTTTTCGAAGTTGTGAAAGCAGTTCCTTTAAAGCTGTCATGCAGTTGCCTCCTATCAGCAAATGTTCTTTACATGATGGATGAACTATGTATCTTCATCATTCAAAAAAAGCAGTCAATTAATTAGTTGACTGCTCTTTCTCATATGCATCAATGATCTTCGCCACAATCGGATGCCGGACTACGTCACCTTGTTCCAAATACATGAACTGGATATCCTGCACATTTTTCAAAATGTGTTCTGCGACATTTAGACCGGAATCCACGCCGCGAGGTAAATCAATTTGCGTTTTATCACCTGTGATGACCATCTTCGATCCAAAACCGAGACGCGTTAAAAACATTTTCATCTGTGCTTTTGTTGTATTTTGAGCTTCGTCCAAAATAACGAATGCATCGTCAAGCGTTCTACCGCGCATATACGCCAAAGGTGCAATTTCAATAACTCCGCGTTCCATAAGACGTTCAGTATGTTCGGCTCCTAGCACATCGTGTAGCGCGTCGTAAAGCGGCCGTAGGTACGGGTCAACTTTTTCTTTCAAGTCGCCTGGAAGGAATCCTAAGCTCTCTCCAGCTTCAACAGCAGGGCGGGTCAACACGATTCGCTTTACTGAACCTGTTTTCATTGCCTGCACTGCCATCACGACAGCGAGATACGTCTTTCCTGTTCCGGCAGGTCCGATACAAAATACTAAATCTCTTGAACGAATCGCCTGGACGTATTCTCTTTGTCCGATCGTCTTTGCACGGATGACTTTTCCTTTTGTGTTGCGTGCGATTTCTTCTTCGTATAAAGAAGAGAAATATTCAATCGTGCCGTTCTTCGCCATTTCAATCGCCGTTGCCACATCGCGTAAATTGATATTAATGCCTTTACGGATAACTTTCAGTAACTCTTCAAGCAATGTTTTCGCGGCTACCGCTTGTTCTTCTTCTCCACTGATCGAGATCGTTTCGCCTCTTGTGTGGATTGAAACGTTCAATTCTTCTTCGATCAGATTCATGTTCTGATCGGAAATGCCAAGAAGCATAATCGCTTCATTCGGTTCTTCAATATGAAGTTGAAGTACATGTTCGCTCAATATTTTCAGTCTCCTTGAGTTATAGGTCGTTTTTCAGCAATGTTTTCATTAATTAAAAATAGTATAGTCCCACTCACTTTATCATTAGTGAAGGATACATGTAAAATGTTTTCTTCTTTAATTATGCGCTCATTTGTTTTCTTTGACAATAAATCATGCTTGATTAGTGGCAAGATGATGGTCTCTTCCATCCCTTCTTTCAAAAACACTTCCTCAATGTGGGCTTCTTTTGTCTTATCAATAATAACAGGATTTCTAAAACTTAAGTTTTTTATTTGATTACCTTTCCATGGCTTTTGCCAACTGATGTTTAGATTTTCTTGCCCTTGAATGGAATAACTAATTGTCCGCGGTAATTCAAAATGACATTCTAACCAGTAGTCAGCAAATACTTCCCCGTCCGCCCCTACCACTGTTGTTTTTTCTCCTTGTTCCAGAATACCTGTCGCTAGCATATCACCTTTTTTTACAGTTTGATGAATGATACTCGCTCTTTCTCCTCTTGTTAACGCAAAGCGTGTAATCACCCCTCCTGTTTTTGCTATTAAATGAGATGGCTTTTCTTTCACTTCCTCTTTCACTTCAGTCGACAATGGCGCAAGCATCGGTGAAACAGTTAATGAAGTGCCGATCCTTGAGAACCGGATCCAAGATAGAGAAGGTTCATCTTGCATCAGCAGCCGACGAATTTCATCCTCTTCCGGTAATTTGGATAATAAAGAGGGTGCGGTAATTTGTGCTTTCTCCATCTTTGTTTCCATTCGTTGCGCAATTTCTGGTACATCACTTTCCACTGTGATATTCCATAGAAACAAAGAGGCAACTAGCGGAATGAAGCAGATGATTAAGAATAACAAAGATGCGAATAGCCGATGCTGGACAGTGTCCAAACCTTTACGCCTGATTTGTACTTTCACATGGTATTTTCTCCTGAAACGGCGGATGATTTGAATTCCCTTCGTATCCGTTTCAAAAAACATAGCACTTCCAGAAACATACAAGCTACTGATCTTGACATTTTCTCTCTGTAATCTACTTAGAAACACAGAACCGTTACGAACATTTTTCACCTGAACTTCAAATCGTTTAGGACTCATAGCTGTTTCCTACCTCAGGCGTAAAGCGCACCGTCACTTCCTGTAGTTCATCAATCGATATGTGGGCGTGTTGTTCAGTCAGCATTAGAACCGTTACATCTTCTCCTTTGACGGTCATGACATAGTCATTCGTTTGAAAGGATACGGATTGTTCGCTTAATGCGAGCAAGCGATAGTTACCAGTAATCCGCAATGAGTTGAATTCATCTAGAATAATGGATGGATGAAGTGCGAATAATTTTTTCATGAAAAAACCCCCTGTCTCATCCTATGAAAAGACAGGGGGCGGCATGATTACCGTTTTGATTTTGGTGGACCTAAAATTTCTGCATAGACAATCCCTTGCATGATCTGCTGAGGAGTTCTTGGAATCAGGTCTTCTTGCAAAATTTGTTCATCTTCAATTATACTGGACTGCTTCTCTCCATGCAGCCTACCTCTGCCCGTTTGACGCTCCGAACGCGGTGTAGAAGCGGGTTTAGCCGGCTTCTTAGGCTCTGCATAGAAGATTTCAGACTGAGGCGCCTGCGTCTTTACAGGTTGCTCAGATTCTTTCGTTTCTTGTTGGAGATCTTGGAATTCCTTTTGAATATCCTCGAATAGATTCTTAGATAACTCTTTCAACGAACGCGGCTTCTCTACAGGAGTAGCATTCGTACGCTGAGGTTCTCTCTGATTCATTTGACGTTGAGTTGGTTGAGCTGGCCATTGCTGACTAGTCGGACGCTTCGGTTGTTGATCTGGTTTCTCTTGGTCTTTCTTTTTACCGAATAAAGATCCTAAAGCCAGCATAATGACCAAAATTATCAGTTGTTCCATTATGCATCCCCTTCCCGGGAATTCATCTTGTTATTATTGATCTTTCTTTGGTTGTTGATCCGATCCTGTCTTGCTAATGGAATCCCGCATGCTTGTATCTGCTTGGATATTTTTATAATTCATATAATCCATGATTCCGATATTGCCTGAACGCAATGCTTCAGCCATAGCTAAAGGTACTTCGGCTTCTGCACCCACAACTTTAGAGCGCATCTCTTGAGTTTTCGCCTTCATCTCTTGTTCATTAGCGACAGCCATTGCACGACGTTCTTCTGCTTTTGCTTGGGCAATATTTTTATCTGCCATCGCTTGTTCAGTCTGAAGTTCTGCACCAATGTTTTTACCGATATCCACGTCGGCAATATCAATGGACAAAATTTCAAACGCTGTACCTGAGTCCAATCCTTTTTTCAATACCGTCTGGGAAATCAAATCTGGATTTTCTAGTACTTTCGCGTGACTGATAGAAGAACCGATTGTAGATACGATACCTTCACCAACACGTGCAACAACTGTATCTTCACCCGCACCACCGACGAGACGGTCAATGTTTGCACGAACTGTTATACGCGCTTTTGCCTTTACTTCAATACCGTTCATCGCAACACCTGCAATAAATGGTGTTTCAATCACTTTCGGGTTAACGGACATTTGAACTGCTTCTAGTACGTCACGTCCCGCTAAGTCGATCGCTTGTGCTCTTTCAAACGTCAATTCAATGTTTGCACGTTGCGCAGCGATTAACGCGTTAACCACGCGGTCTACGTTACCACCTGCAAGGTAATGACTTTCCAATTGGTTGATCGATACTGTTAAACCCGCTTTATGTGCTTTGATCAACGGGTTAACGACTCGACTCGGAATAACTCGACGTAAACGCATACCGATTAATGTGAAGATACTTACTCGTACGCCTGCCGCAATTGCGGAAATCCACAGCGTAACTGGAACGAATGTAAAGAATACCGCCAGTACGATGATGATGATAAAGACTGCTGCTACCAGTCCAATTGTTCCTAGTCCCATCATAAGCCTTGTTCCTCCTCTTTCTTCTTCTCTCTAACAACGATTCTAAAGCCTTCTACCTCTACAATCACTACTTCTTTACCACTTTCGATGTAACGACCTTCAGATACTACATCAATCCGTTCACCATCTAACTCAGCGACACCAGATGGATAAAGTGGTGTAATGGTCGTTGCAACTTTCTGCAATAACTCGCTACGATTTTTATTGGAGACGTAACCGCTTTCCGTATCCATCGTATCCATTAAAATGATTTTATTCAACAGATGAAGTTTTTTTCCGAAGAATTTCATAATAACCACTGCTCCTATCAATGCTACGGCTATCGCAATTAGCACCGAAACTGCCATGAATGCCAAGTTTGTGCCTGTCAGTAATATACTTCCGATGATAGCCAAAATCCCGAAGATCCCCGCTATCCCTCCTGCCACAAAGAATTCGGCAATGATGAGTGCGACGCCGAGCAAGAACAATATCAACGTCTCATAACCCGCGAGACCCGCTACTGTATGTCCGTAGAAGAATAAGAATAGAGCTGTTAGTCCCATGCTTCCCGGCACACCAAAGCCTGGTGAATATAATTCTACAATCAGTCCGAGACTTGCAACAGAAAGTAAAATCGGTACAACGACCGGATTGGTGATGAATCGCGCCATTTTCTCTGTAAACGTTTCCGTTGTGGAAATGACTTGTGCATCTTGCAAGTCCAGCTTCTTAAGTAACTCATCAAATGAAGCGACTGTTCCTTCACTGTACTTCACCTGCTCGGCTTCGTCAGCAGTGAGAGTCAGAAGTTCCCCTTTTTGCGCACGTAAGTCCGGCAGATCGATTTCTGGATTTGCCATCGCCAGTGCGTACTGTGGATCACGGCCTGAGTGAAGTGCTGCATTTTTCATTTGCGCCAACCAATAACTATTGGCTTTCGTTTCTGCTGCATTTCCAGATCCATCAATGACTTGTGCAGCCCCGATCGATCCGTTTGGTGTCATGTAGATTTCATCTGCATAAAGTGCAAGGAAAGCGCCTGCAGATAGTGCACGATCGTTGATGAATGCGACGATTTTTACATCATCCATTGTTTTCATCAGCTTTGCGATTTGATCAGCAGCGTCTACAAAGCCTCCAGGAGTGTCTATATCCAACACAATCGTCTCTGCGCCTTCAGCTTTGGCCTCTTTGAATGAACGCTGTAGGAAGGCATGCAGCCCCTTTTCCACTTCTTGGTGAAGGGGTACTTGATATACTTTTGTTTCAGCTGCGTCTGAGTGTATAAAAGGCAATGCGATTGTACTGATGAATAAAATGAGCAGAAAAACTGACCTAATCATTTTAGACATTATTTTCTCACCTCTCTCTACTGCCTATTATACTTATTATTTACGTTTGAAGTAGCATTTGGTTTCATTTAATTGCAATTAAATAAAAGTTTTTCTTTCTGTGTGTCCTAGCTTGATGGTATATGGTTTCTTTATGGATAGAAATGAACTGAATAGTTGAAGTCGTAATGGAATTTATAGAGGAGTGAGGGTTGAATTAGAAGAGTGAATTAGTCTCTATGAGGGGATGGAAGCTCCAGCTGGCGGACGCTTTCTTAGTTGTCTCGCCGCGAACCCTCAGGAAAGCGTCCCCTCCGAAGTGCCAATCTCCACCCCTAGGCCTTCGCCAACTACTTCCTATCAACTAATTCACACTCATGCACTACTTCCCAAAACTAGCACCCGTCAAATACGCTGTTTAGAATTAATTTAAAATTCCACACAATAAAATAAACCGAAAATCCAGTGAAGGATTTTCGGTTTATAAGAAATTACATTAGTAGGTAATGTCAAAATTCAATGTAGGCAGAAATTAGAACTTGCGCTTACGTGCAGCTTCTGATTTCTTTTTACGTTTTACGCTTGGCTTATCATAGAATTCACGCTTTCTACTCTCTTGTATTGTACCACTCTTGGATACAGTACGTTTGAAGCGGCGAAGAGCGTCTTCAAGTGATTCATTTTTGCGAACGACTGTCTTAGTCATATCTCTTGTCCCTCCCTCCAAACACACACTTCGAAACATAGCACTTTGCTATGTACTCTAAAATTATAACGTATATTTTTTGTTTGGTCAATAAAAACTATTAGAATATCACGATAAATTTTACGAATTACTCTTTTGAATTGATCAATAATCGGCTGACGACGAGAGTCCTTGCATGATAGAAACACCTGAACTCGCACCGATGCGCGTTGCACCCGACTCGATCATGCGATCTACGTCTTCCGCACTTCGAACACCGCCACTTGCTTTGACTCCAATTGTCGGCCCTACAACAGCACGCATTAGCTTCACATCTTCTGGAGTCGCACCGCCAGTAGAGAAGCCAGTCGATGTTTTGACGAAATCCGCTCCCGCGAGTACAGCCAGTTCACATGCTGTACGTTTTTGGACATCATCTAGCAAGGAAGTCTCGATGATCACTTTTACTAAAGCCTGATCTTTTGCTGCTCGAACGACGGCTACGATGTCATTTTGCACCTGTTCAAGCAGTCCACTTTGTAATGCACCAATATTGATGACCATATCTACTTCTGTCGCACCGTTAGCAATCGCGTCTTTAGTCTCAAAAGCTTTAACTTCGGATGTGCTTGCGCCTAAAGGGAAGCCGATCACGGTGCATACTTTTACTTCCGTACCTTGTAAAGCTTCTGCAGCTGTTTTCACCCAAGTCGGATTAATACAGACTGAAGCGAAGGAATACTTTTTGGCTTCTTCACATAATTCCAGTACTTGCTGTTTTGTGGCTTCTGCCTTTAACAGCGTATGATCGATATAAGCGGCATAATTTGTAGTCAATGAAAGCGCTCCTTTTTTACATACCATTTTTTCCAGTATAACAAAGCTTACATTTTGTTGCACGAAAAAGACCACCCATTACAGGTGGCCCATATTAAATCGTTATTTTTTCTTCTGTAAGTACACGAACAGGTTGGCCTTCATTGTGAGGATAGCCCGCTTTTATGATTTTTACTTTTACAATTTGTCCGATCATCGTTTCATCTGCAGGTAAGATTACTTTCAAATAGTTATCTGTATAGCCTACATAGAGATTTTGCTCAGTATCATGCTTAAAGCTTTCTTCTGGAATAACTTCGAGGACTTCGCCTTCAAAACGAGCAGCATAATTTTTTGCTAATTGATCGTTCAACGTTAATAAACGGTGCACGCGTTCGTTTTTTACATTTTCATCAACTTGATCTTCCATGCGAGCGGCAGGTGTGCCCGTTCTCTTCGAATAAGGGAACACATGAAGCTCAGAAAACTTATGGTCACGAATGAAGTTATACGTTTCCATGAATTCTTCTTCCGTTTCACCCGGGAAACCTACGATGACATCGGATGTAATGGCAAGATCCGGTAACGCTTCATTCAGACGCGTTAAACGATCAGAGAAGAATTCCATTGTGTATTTACGGCGCATCCTTTTTAGTACGGTATCTGAACCCGATTGAATCGGAATATGCAAATGACGTACGACTATATTAGATTCGCGCAATACATCAATCACTTCATCTGTTAATTGGCTCGCTTCGATTGAACTAATACGAAGTCGTTTTAACCCTTTTACCTGCTGTTCCAGGTCCCGTAATAGACGAGCTAGGTTATAACCTTTTAGGTCTTCACCGTAACCACCTGTATGAATACCTGTTAAGACGATTTCAAGATAACCCGCGTCGACAAGTTGCTGTGCTTGATGAATAACTTCTTCAGGATCACGTGATCGCATCAATCCTCTAGCCCACGGAATGATACAGAACGTACAAAAGTTATTACAACCTTCTTGTATTTTTAACGAAGCGCGTGTGCGATCTGTAAATGACGGTACGTCCAGTTCTTCATAGACACGGTTTTTCATAATGTTACGCACCGCATTAATCGGCTGGCGCTCTTCACGGAATTGGTCGATCAGCCCAAGTAGTTTTGAACGATCTTGTGTACCTACCACAATATCCACGCCTGGAATCGCCATAATTTCTGCTGGTGATGTTTGCGCATAACAACCCGTTACACAGATTACTGCATCTGGATTTTTACGAATCGCGCGGCGGATTACTTGTCGACTCTTTTTATCACCAGTATTCGTTACGGTACATGTATTAATAACATAGACATCAGAATTCTTATCAAACTCTACTCTTTCATAGTCTGCTTCTTGAAACAATTGCCAAATAGCTTCTGTTTCATAATGATTCACTTTGCAGCCCAGTGTATGAAAAGCAACTGAAGACATAAGTTGTTCACTTCTTTCATTCAAATTCATAAGACATAGCGGACAAAACATATAAAGGAGCTGTTTCCGTGCGCAAGATTCTAGGCCCTAACGACACGGGGAGGAAACCCGCATCTTGAAGTAGAGCAGCTTCTTCCCGTGCTAATCCGCCTTCCGGTCCAAAAACAACTACTATCGATTGTCCATGATACACGTTTTTCAGACGGTCCGCAATCTTATGCGGAACATCACTTTTCGCATCTTCTTCATCCGCAAATAATTTGACATCAAAGGAATCTGTATACATGATCAGTTGCTTGACGCTTTGGACGGATAAAATCTCAGGCACTTGGTTACGATGACATTGTTCCGCAGCTTCCTTGGCAATTTTCTGCAAACGTTCTATACGTTTATCGCCTTTTTTAGCATCCCATTTGACGATCGACCGACTCGCAGCAAAAGGAATTAATCGACTCATACCGAGTTCGGTACTTTTTTGTGTAATCAAATCGAGTTTGTCGCCTTTAGGTAATCCGCAGGCAATCGTGACGGAAATGGGCAACTCATGATCTTTGTCCAGTTGTTTCTGCTCTGAAACGATAACAAAGTCTTCAGAAATACTGTCAATCATCGCTACCGATGCAACGCCATTATAAACTGTCAGTATTTCCTGACCCGGTGTCATACGCATCACTTTGACAATATGTTTATAATCATCTCCACTGATCGCTACTTGACGCTGCTCATTAAATGGTTGATTCAGGAAATAACGTTGCATGATTATTCACTACCCTTACGCGCAATGATCGCTACCCAATCTTCCATTAGAACCGTTTCCACAATATCAAAACCTTGTGCCATCAGGTCGTTACGCACTTCGTCCCGTTTAGCCCCGATGATACCTGATGTAATGAATAGTCCGCCTGGTTTAACGAGTTGGTAAGCATCTTGGGAAAACGACATAATGACTTCGGCCAATATATTTGCAATGATCATGTCAGGTGGTTCTTCAATTGAATCAAGAAGATTACCTTTCAAAACAGTGATGCGATCATCTGCATGGTTATACGTCACATTTTCCTGTGCAGCGCGTACAGCTACTTCATCCAGGTCAAGTGCGGTAATGTGTTTGGCACCAAGTAATGCTGCTCCTATTGCTAGTACGCCTGAACCTGTTCCAACATCGACAATCGTCTGACCAGGTTCGAGGTACTTCTCCAGTGCTTGTAAACAGAGGACTGTCGTAGGGTGTGTACCCGTACCGAAGGCCATTCCCGGATCTAGTTCGATGATCAATTCATCAGATTCCACTGGCGTATACTCTTCCCATGTAGGAACAATCGTAAAACGCTTCGATATTTTCACCGGATGGAAGTATTGTTTCCATGAGTTAGCCCAATCTTCTTCATCCACTTCTGTGATGCCAATCGTAAAGCGTCCAGGATTTAATGAAAACTGACGAAGGCCTTCGATTGCCAATTCAAGATTTTCAACTGTTTCGTTGATAAAACTAGTGACAGGCAAATACGCTTTGATAATGACTCCATCACTCGGGAAGTCTTCTTTATCTAGTGCATATATTTCGCCATACTGGTCCACTCGTTCTTTACCAGGTTCTTCGGAGTCTTCAATAACGACTCCGCTCGCGCCTGCTTCATGCAAGATGTTCGCTACTGCCTCAGTTGCTTCATGTGTTGTGTGCACGGAAACTTCAGACCATTTCACAGTTAGTCAATCCTTTCATTCACCTTTAAAAGTGCGTTTGATTTTATCAAAGAATGAGCTGGAATACTCATCAGGTGATTCTCCTTCTATTGATGCAAACTCACGCAGTAATTCCTTTTGTCGCTCGGTCATCTTTTTCGGTGTAAGCACTTTGACGATGACATGCTGATCACCTGTTCCGTGTCCATGTACATTTGGGACCCCTTTGCCACGAAGGCGGAATGTTGTGCCGTTTTGTGTACCAGCCGGAATCTTCAACTTCACTTTTCCATGCACCGTTTGGACTTCGAGTTCGTCTCCAAGTGATGCTTGTGGGAACGTCAAGTTCAATTCCAATATAATATCGTCTTCTTCACGAATGAAACGTTTATGTGGACGCACATTAAAGACGATGTACAAGTCTCCAGGAGGTCCTCCATTAATTCCTGCTTCGCCTTGACCGCCTACACGTAGACGTTGTCCTTGGTCTACTCCAGCAGGAATTGTTATTTTGATAACTTTGTTTTTAGTTACGCGACCTTTGCCTCGACATGTTTCACATTTTTCAGGAATAATTTTACCTGTACCCTGACATGTAGGACATGTTCTGCGATTCACAACTTGACCAAATGGTGTGTTTTGAGCGAAAGAAATCTCACCCGAACCATTACATTCCGTACATGTTTTGACGCTTGTACCCTTTTTGGCACCTGTACCGTCACATGTATCACATTCTTCCTCACGAGGGATATCAATTTCTGTTTCTTTACCGAAAATAGCATCCATGAAGTCGACTGTCATCGTGTATTGCAAGTCGTTACCTTTTTGTGGAGCGTTTGGATCCCTTCTTCTAGCACTACCACCGAAGAACGTGCTGAAGATATCTTCGAAACCAAAGCCATCTGCACCTCCGCCCCCAAATCCTCCAAAGCCTGCACCCGGACCGTTATGACCATATTGATCATATTCCGCTCTTTTATTCTCGTCGCTCAGTACTTCAAATGCTTCTGTTACTTCTTTAAATTTTACTTCTGCATCCGCTTCTTTGTTCAAGTCCGGATGGTACTTTTTAGAAAGTGTACGGTATGCTTTGCGGATCTCTTCCTTTGTAGCAGATTTAGATACGCCTAGCACCTCATAGTAATCTCGTTTACTCATCATTGCACCCCTCATCGCATTTTACCTGTTGTCCATTGTAACACGTTGATATCAAATTTTGTTGAGTTAACAAACGAAAAAGTCAAAGCCGGAATTTCGGACTTTGACTTTTCCGTCAATAGCTATTTCGATTTACTTATTTTTTATCTTTATCGTCTTCTACTTCTTCGAAATCTGCATCTACTACACTGTCGTCTTCTTGACCAGGTTGTGCATCGCCTTGTGCAGCTTGTGCTTCTGCAGCAGCTTGCTCATATAGTTTTACAGATAGAGCTTGGACTAATTCGTCAAGTTTTTCTTTCTTCGTACGAATTTCCTCAAGGTCTCCGGATTCATTAGCAGCTTTCAATTCTTCCAATGCCGCTTCAGCATCTTTCACTTCTGCTTCATCCACTTTGCCTTCTATATCTTTAAGTGTCTTTTCAGCCATGAATACTAACTGATCCGCTTCGTTGCGAAGTTCTGCTTCTTCTTTACGCTTTGTATCTTCTTCAGCGTGTGCTTCTGCATCTTTAACCATTTGATCAATCTCTTCATCCGAAAGACCTGAACTAGATTGGATCGTAATGTTCTGTTCTTTCTGTGTACCCATATCTTTCGCTTTAACATTAACGATACCGTTTTTGTCGATGTCGAATGTTACTTCGATTTGTGGAACGCCACGTGGTGCTGGTGGAATATCCGTCAATTGGAAACGGCCTAATGTTTTATTGTCAGTCGCCATCGGACGCTCACCTTGCAATACATGGATATCTACTGCCGGCTGGTTGTCAGCTGCTGTAGAGAACACCTGTGATTTGCTTGTAGGGATTGTCGTGTTGCGGTCAATTAGTTTTGTGAAAACAGAGCCCATTGTTTCAATACCTAGTGATAGAGGTGTTACGTCAAGAAGTACAACGTCTTTTACGTCTCCAGTTAGGATTGAACCTTGAACTGCTGCACCCATTGCTACTACTTCGTCTGGGTTTACGCCTTTGAACGGCTCTTTGCCCGTTACATTTTTGATTGCTTCTTGTACTGCTGGAATACGTGTAGAACCACCAACTAAGATAACACGGTCAATTTCAGATGCCGTAAGATCTGCGTCTTTTAGTGCTTGACGCGTTGGGATCATAGAACGTTCAACTAGGTTCGCTGTCAATTCATCGAATTTACCGCGAGTCAATGTGATTTCCATGTGTAATGGTCCTGCTTCTCCAGCCGTGATGAACGGAAGAGAGATTGAAGTGGATGTTACACCAGACAAGTCTTTCTTCGCTTTTTCAGCTGCATCTTTTAGACGTTGCATAGCCATTTTGTCTTTAGAAAGATCAATGGAGTTTTCTTTACGGAATTCCTGTACTAAGTAATCCATAATGATATCATCAAAGTCGTCTCCACCAAGTTTATTGTCACCTGCTGTTGAACGTACTTGGAATACTCCGTCACCTAGCTCAAGAATAGATACGTCAAACGTACCGCCACCTAGGTCATATACTAGAATAGTTTGATCTTCATCTGTTTTATCCAAACCATAAGCAAGTGCTGCTGCTGTCGGCTCGTTAATGATACGCTCTACTTCAAGACCAGCGATTTTACCAGCATCTTTTGTTGCTTGGCGCTGTGCATCGTTAAAGTACGCAGGAACTGTAACAACAGCCTTCGTTACTTTTTCGCCTAAGTATTCTTCAGCATAGCCTTTCATGTATTGAAGGATCATAGCAGAAACTTCTTGTGGAGAATATTCTTTGCCATCCACTTTTACTTTATAGTCCGTACCCATATGTCTTTTAACAGACATAATCGTGTTAGGGTTTGTGATCGATTGACGCTTTGCTACTTCCCCTACTTGTCGTTCGCCGTTTTTGAATGCTACAACGGATGGTGATGTTCTGTTACCTTCAGGGTTCGGAATTACTTTCGCTTCTCCGCCTTCATATACTGCTACTACTGAGTTTGTTGTTCCTAAGTCAATACCGATAATTTTACTCATGAGTGATTTTCCTCCTAAAATGTGAATGCTTTAATTTTTATTCGTTTACTTTAACCATGGATGGTCGTAATACACGTTCTTTTAGTTTATATCCTTTTTGCAGTTCTTCCAAAACAATTCCAGAATCTTTATCTTCTTCATTGCCTGTCATTACTGCCTGGTGGAAGTTCGGATCAAATTCTTGATCAAGCGCTTCGATTTCTTCCAGTCCGTCAGATTTTAAAGCTTCTACTAATGAACGGTAAACCATGTCCATCCCTGTTAAGAGGGCCTTCGTCTCTTCCTCTTTCGCTTCGACAGCAAGTGCACGTTCGAAGTTATCAAGTACAGGTAAAATATTCACCATGACATTTTGTGCGCGATATGTTTGCAACGTTTGATAGTCGAGTGATGCTCGTCTCTTGACGTTTTCCATATCTGCCATTACGCGTAATTTCTTACCCTCTTCTTCTTCAAGAGCTTTCGTTAATTCATCTATTTTTTTCTCGAGTTCTTGTTCTGTAGTGAGCTCTTCGACGACTTCAACATCTAGCTGATCTGTCGCTTCTATTGGCTCTTGCTCGTTTTCGGAAAGATTTTCATCTAGTTGCTCTTCGAACTCTTGGTTTTCTTTCACGTGTCTTGCCTCCCGTTCCCGTCTTTTCCGATGGTTAACCGATGAAGTGCAGAAGATAAATCACTGCTTAGTATATCCAGCAATGTTATGACCCTTCCGTAATCCATCCGCTTCGGACCGATAATTGCAATGGAACCTTCCATATTCTCTCCTGCCGAGTACGTGGAAGTAATCACGCTGTAGTCTTCCATATCAATCACATTGTTTTCAGAGCCGATACGAACTTGAATCCCTTGTTCGTTTTTTTTGAAAAGCCCCATGGCAGGATTGCCTTTCTCTATCAGTTCAAAAAATGATTGCATCTTCTGGAAGTCGTGAAATTCCGGTTGTTTCCACATATTCAATTTGCCGCCAAAATATAACCGTTCTTCCGGCTCCACTGCCATCGCTTGCTGCAAGGAGCTGAATAGTTGTTCAGCTTGGTGAATATGCTGTTCAAATACATACTTCGCTTCGAGTTGCAATTTTTGCTGCAACTGCACAAGCGATGTGCCGATTAGGCGTTCATTTAAAATATTTACCGTCTTCTCAATTTCCGAAGCAGTGAGTCCAGGTGGCACATCGAAAATTCGGTTTTCCACATGTCCGTTATCCGTTACGATAATCGCCACTGCCCGTTGTTGATCCAATGGAACAATAGAGAATTTCTTGACGGCATGCGTAGATGTGTCAGGTCCGAGAAGGATCGACGTGTAATTCGTCAAGTCGGAAAGAATGGTTGCGGATTTCCGAATTAATTCTTCAGACTCTCCTACTCTTTCCTGAAACATCGTACGCAACTGCAAGCTGTCTTCCAGACCCAGAGCTTGTGGCTGCAATAAATGATCCACAAAGAACCGATAGCCTTTTTCGGAAGGCACTCTTCCAGATGATGTGTGAGTCTTTTCTAAATAACCCATATCCTCCAGATCTGCCATGTCATTCCGAATGGTTGCCGAACTAAATGGCGCTTCCGGTTTTTTCGACAGTTGTCTGGAACCAACCGGTTGAGCAGACTCGATGAAATCTTTCACTGTCAATTGTAGTATGAGCAATTGTCTGTTTGTCAACATGATCATCACTCCTGTTAGCACTCTTTAACCCCGAGTGCTAATACTACTCATAATTTATCAAATTCTATTTTATATGTCAACGAATCAAACTCAATCTCCTAATAAAAATTCCTGAAATACGGTGTTCCCTTGAAAAATACCTTTTCTAGTCAAGCGGAGATGGTCTCCATCGATTTTCAGAAGCCCCTGTTGCTGTAATTTTTCTATCGGTTTACCGAATACTTTATGAATCGGGCGTTGGAATTTCTGCTCGAATCCTTTCATCGAAACTCCTTCAATGATTCGTAAACCGAGAAACATTTCTTCTTCCATCGATTCAGCAAGACTTACTTCATGTACTTCTTTATGGGGTAACTTCCCTTCATCCAATAGTTTAATGTAATGTGTCAACGGTCCGACGTTCGCATAACGGCCTTGGCCGATATAACCGTGTGCACCTGCACCAATGCCTGCATAGTGGGAGTTTTCCCAATAAATCAGGTTATGAAACGAAGGATGATCAGGTTTTGCAAAATTACTGATTTCATATTGGTCGCGACCTGCTGCATTCATGCGGTCGATCACCATCGCGAACATTTCTGCTTCAATATCTTCTCCCGGCAAGGGTAACTTTCCTTTGATCATTCGGTTATAAAAGATCGTTTTCGGTTCCACAATCAATGAATAGGCCGAGTAATGAGGCAGATCAAGCGCTAATGCACGATCAAGTGTATCTTCCCATTCTTTCACTGTCTGAGTAGGTAAGCTGTACATCAAATCGATACTAATGTTTTCGAAGCCAACTTTACGCGCAGCCTTGATCACGTTCTCCACGTCTTCATTGGAATGCGTACGCCCAATTTGTTTCAGTAATCGTTCATTGAAAGTCTGCACGCCAATCGACAAGCGATTTACGCCTTTTTCTTTCAATATAGCAAGTTGTCCTTCCGATAAATCATCGGGGTTTGCTTCTGTCGTGAACTCCTTTAATGTCGAGACGTCGATATACTCAGAAACAATTGTCAGTAACCGGTCGAGCTGAGGAACATTAAGTGCTGTCGGTGTACCTCCGCCTAAAAACACCGTTTCCACTTCTTCAAATGAATAGCCGGCTTCTTTCATATAAGAAAACTCTTTGCCGATCGATTCGATGTATTGATCAACCGGTTGGTTTTTGAGAAATACTTTATTGAAATCGCAATAATGACAAATTTGCTGGCAAAACGGTATGTGGATATATACTCCCCGCATGCTGTCACATCCTTTATGTAAATATGTAAACGCCAAAAAGAGGGCGGTTTGCCCCCTTTTCACTAAATTTAATTAATCTTCATCCATCTTCAGAACAGCCATGAACGCTTCTTGTGGCACTTCCACCGAGCCAACTTGCTTCATCTTTTTCTTACCTTCTTTTTGTTTCTCAAGCAATTTACGCTTACGGGAAATATCTCCACCGTAACATTTCGCTAAAACGTTTTTCCCCATAGATTTAATAGTTGAACGTGCAACGATTTTTTGACCGATTGCTGCTTGGACAGGAACCTCAAACTGTTGTCTTGGAATTAATGATTTCAGTTTTTCAACGATTGCCTTCCCGCGTTCGTAGCTAAAGTCATTGTGCACGATAAAGCTCAACGCATCAACAGTTTCACCGTTTAACAAAATGTCCATCTTGACGAGTTTCGACTGCTTATAGCCAATTAATTCATAATCCAGTGACGCGTACCCTTTTGTACTGGATTTTAATTGGTCAAAGAAGTCAAAGACGATTTCAGCTAATGGCAGTTCATAAATAATATTGACACGTGATGCGTCCATATAATCCATTGTCATAAAGTCTCCACGTTTACGCTGACAGAGCTCCATGACGGCTCCAACGTAATCATTCGGTACCATGATGGATGCTTTAACATATGGCTCTTCAACATAGTCTACTTTTTGTGCACTGGGCATCATCGATGGATTATCTACGCTCATCGTCGAGCCGTCCGTTAAGTTTACTTTATAAATAACACTTGGTGCTGTCGTAATTAAGTCAATGTTGAATTCACGTTCAATTCGTTCCTGAATGATTTCCATGTGCAACAAACCAAGGAACCCGCAACGGTAACCGAACCCTAATGCCTGAGATGTCTCTGGCTCATATTCAAGTGCAGAGTCATTCAGCTCCAACTTTTCTAGCGCTTCACGCAAATCGTTGTATTTAGATGTATCGATTGGATACAGTCCGCAGAATACCATCGGATTCATACGACGATAACCTGGCAATGCTTCCTCAGCAGGGTCATCGACAAGTGTTATTGTATCCCCTACTCGTGTATCGCCTACCGTTTTAATGGAAGCAGATAAGAATCCTACATCGCCTACAGTTAATTCGTCACGCGGAGAAATACCCGGAGTGAAGACTCCTAGTTCCAATACTTCAAATTCTTTACCCGTTGCCATCATGCGAATCCTATCGCCTGGCTTTACCTTTCCTTCGACGATACGGATATTGACGATAACCCCTTTATATTGATCATAATGAGAGTCAAAGATCAATGCTTTTAATGGCGCTTCTGGGTCTCCTTGAGGAGCTGGTACTTTTTCTACGATCTGTTCCAATATCTCATCAATCCCAATTCCAGCTTTCGCAGAAGCTAAAACTGCCTCAGATGCATCTAATCCGATCACATCTTCAATTTCTTTTTTCACACGATCCGGATCAGCTGCCGGAAGGTCGATTTTATTAATAACAGGTAATATTTCCAAATCATTGTCCAACGCCAGATAAACGTTCGCTAATGTTTGCGCCTCGATACCTTGCGCAGAATCCACTACAAGAATAGCGCCTTCACAAGCCGCTAGACTTCTCGATACTTCATATGTGAAATCGACGTGTCCTGGTGTATCGATCAAGTGTAACGTATAGTCTTCGCCATTCTTTGCCGTATATACTAACTGAACGGCATTCAATTTAATGGTGATACCGCGTTCACGTTCTAGGTCCATCGAATCCAATGATTGTGATTTCATATTACGTGTTTTCACTATTTCTGTTTTTTCCAAAATTCGATCAGCCAGTGTGGACTTCCCGTGGTCGATATGGGCTATGATAGAAAAATTTCGGATGTTTTTTTGACGTGCTGTTCTCTTCTCTTGATTCATCACTGTTCACTCCTACATGTGCGTACCTATTTAAGCTACTTGAATTATAGCAGTGAACGGTTCAGACTTCAATATTTGAAAGATTATTGCACGATCATCATTGCGGAAACAGATTCACCAACGACAGACACCGTTTGATTGATCTCCGCTTCCGTATTACCAACGCCACCCATTTCAATTAAAATGATGCTTGTATTTAGATCTTGATTGTATTTACCGTCTACTCCACGGCCACCTTTGATAATGATCTCGCGCGTAATACCTGGCACTATTTTTTCCATTTCATTTTTCAATTGTTTCGCTTTAGCCAGGTTCCGTTCGTAATACGGATGGTCCCTTCCTATTACAAACGCCACTTTTGCATAGCGTTGCCCGGCGTGTGTAATCGTTGTTTTAGAAGGTCCAAGAGAATCTCTGTGCATGTCGATGACTAAATCATAAGACCCCTCGTTAACTTTCTTTTCCACATACGGCCGAATCGCAGCATACGAGCGATGATACGGTATTTTCTTTTGTTGCATGATTTTTACAATGTCAATATCGAGCTGTTCTGCCGCAAGACCATGTGTAATTAAATTCTCTTTCAGGCGCGCGCCTACTTTTAAAATATTCTCGGAATGATGAGATACGGCTACTTTTCCGTTCGCTGCTTTCGTAATAGGTTCATACGCTTCATGTGCGTGAGTCGAATAAATCAACACATTCCCTTGTGCTTTCGGTTTAATATCCTCTTCCAACACATTGGATGCGTAGACAATCGTGCTCGGTTCCTTTAACGAGAGGGCAGCAGGAATGGTCGGCTGTTTGGGAATGTACTGCAGTACGACAGGAAAGATGAACAATACAAAAATAACGCTCATCCAGATTTGCAAAGTTTTTTTCATAGTAATCCCTCCATCTCCCACACTATGCGGAAGAAAAAAGGTCAATGACTAGTTCATGAATTTACTTTGTGAATCCAAGTAATTAATGAAGTAGATAATGCAGTTGCGTAGTTTGCTACCCATGAATCAATTTCTTTCGGAGAAATAAATGTCGATAATTCCTGATTAGTCAGCACTTCTTCAAATAATTGGATTCGTTCTTCATGCGTCCATGATGACCAATCACCGAATATAGGGCCTAGCGCTGTGCGATCCGCATCTTTGCTTAAGCGTTGTGGAAATCGGCCAGTGGAAAGTTTGGATGAAGGCATACCATCTTCTTCTATTTTCGCTGCGATATAACCAAACATCGTGTCAATTGCATCCGCCACTAGCACAGGTCCGTCCACAACGGTTGGCACGCCTAATGCAATGACAGGGATGCCGAGACTTTTTTCCGACAACTCTTTGCGGCTGTTCCCTACACCTGAGCCTGGATGAATGCCTGTATCCGTCAGCTGGATCGTGCGGCAAAGCCTTGCGCTACTCCTTGCAGCAAGCGCATCGACGACGAGCAACAGATCGGGCTTACTTTGATCCACGATCGCTTTAACGAATGAAGCAGTTTCCAAACCAGTCTGAATGGTTACGCCCGGTGCATACACCATCACACCACTCTCGTCCGTTTCGTAATAATCGGGTATTACTTCCTTCACATAATCCATAACAGCAGGCCCAACAGCGTCTGGCGTAATCTCTCGGTTGCCGAGACCGACACACAATACTTTTTTTACTTCGCCCGGTAACTTTTCCTTAATTAATGTATCCATTTTTTCGACCACAAGTTCACATAGCGCTTGAAGCTCATCGGTTTCGTGAACAGCAAGTGTCGGAATCGTTAGCGTAATATATGTACCTTTCGCTTTTCCGATTTCTTCTTCACCTTCCGCTGTCACTTTTACAGTTGTTGCCTTAATTCGACCAATGGTTTGTTCTTCGACACGTATTCCGGACATTTCCTTCAACTTCTTTTCTTCTGACTCTGTCTGATGTCTGACAAACTCGTCACTTTCGTCAATTAAATCCGTGCGGTAGTAGTTGATTTCGCTCATTTTCTTCACCTCTACTAACAAGTTTGTGCAGTTTATCGGCATTTATTCTGGTATAGATGGCTGTAAAGATGAATCACTTTACTTTTTTTCTTGCAATCTGTCGGTAGCTTTGATAAAATAATGCTTGTTGTAAAGAGATGTCCGGATGATTGTGGAAACACTCTTGCCTTACCTGAAAGCTGGAGGTGAATGAAATGCCAAACATTAAAGGTGCTATCAAACGCGTGAAACAAAGTGCTGCTGCTAACGAGCAAAACTCTAACGTAAAAGCTTCTATGCGTACTGCAATCCGTAAAGCGGATGCGGCTCTTATGAATAATGATGAGAACGCTGAAGAACTGTTGAGAAATGCTGTGAAACAATTGGATACTGCTGCTCGTAAAGGTCTTATCCCAAGAAACACTGCTGCTCGCCAAAAATCACGTCTAACTAAAAAAGCTCAATAATGATAAGTTAAAAGACTGCCTCCTTGTGACGGCAGTCTTTTTTGCGTTCTTATAGACCATTCATTAAAAATAATTCCAGTTTTCGCTGACGATTACCACTCGTAGTTTTAAGTTGTAGATCGATCGTCGCCAAATCATCCAATGCTTTAAGCAGCACTTGCAAAGGTGGCAGCTTCCGTTGCATCATCAATTTAACGCGATACGGGTGGATTCGAAGCGTTGTGGCGATTTGTTGTTGCTGATAGCCTTTTTTTCGTAAATTTGTCACATGAATCATTAAACGTACCTGACTCGCAATGAGTGACGCGAGCATGATGGGTTCTTCACCATTACGCAATAAATCATGATAGACAGCGATTGATTCCGCTCTTTTATTATTGACGAATGAATCTGTTAGGCGAAATACGTCCATCTCTGGCGTCCTAGCCACAAGTTGCTCAATCATATCGATGTCCACTGCGCCCTTAAACGCCAAGTAGCCAGCGAGCTTGTCCACTTCTGTCGCCAATGTCAATAAGTCGGTTCCTGACATTTCCATAAGAAATTCAGCTGTCTTTTTATCGAATTCAATTCCTTTAGCCTTACCTTGTTGCATAATCCACGTAGATATATCTTGCCCTTGCAAAGCAACGGCTTCTACGACAACTGCATGCTTCTTTATTTTTTTCGTGATTTTCTTACGTGCATCTAATTTTTCATAAGGCGCCACAAATACTACGGTTGCGGTAGGTGATGGATTTTCCAACCACTTTTCCAACAGATCTAGTTGATGGTTCTGCTTTTCTTTCGATTGATCTGTCGCTTTCAAGAATGAACAGTTTTTTGCGACGATCAATTTATGGTCAACCAAAAATGGAAATTCATTCGCCACTTCGAGCACGGCCTGGATTGGAATCTCTTCTAAATCAAAACGATTCACTTCAGAAGTCGTCATACCTGGGACTGCCTTAATTAATTTCTTAATTGTTTCGTCTAATAAATGTTGCTCTGTGCCTGTCAGCAAATAAACTGGCTGAACATCACCTTTTTCAATTTGACTCCAAATTTTTGTAACCATTTTCTTCACCTCAATTACCGATTGCTTGCTAATAAAAACCTGTGATAACTATACATGAAAATCAATCATTTCTCCATACTAGCAAGTAAAGGAGGTTTTTTTGATGAAAAAGTCTAACCGTTCACAAATGAATTCCCGTGAGAAATTGAAGACTGAAGGGAAAGAAGAAATATCACTAGAGTTAGCAGAGTTCGAACACTTAGCACCAAAGCAGGAGCCAATGACTCCGAACCACCGGGAGACAGCTGAGAAGGACAAATATTATTAATTCAAAAAGACGAAGCGGAATTGGCTATGAGCAATTCCGCTCTTTTAACTTATAACGCACTTACTCTATGAACAAATTGTGTCAACGTTCGTTGCAACTCCTAAAAACTGCGATTTTAATGGATTTTTCTTTCACTTTCATCTATACTTAGTATGGAATTAGGAGGTGTAGCAATGAATGAATTTGAACATGATGTCCAATCCAAACGTAATGATGCGATTGACAGCGGCATCGGCTTTATAGTAGCGTTTATCGGTTTTTCTGCAATTTTTGTTGTTGCTACGATCATCGATATCGTCGCTCTCTAATCAACTGTTGTATAAAATAGACACATCCACCACATTGGCGGATGTGTCTATTTGTTTTTCTAACGACTCGAAGCGGCCGTATACACTCCGTCTTTTACGCGCAATTCAATCGTTCCCTGTTCAGCTGTCGACCAAAACGGAATACCGTGCGCATGGAAGCGGTCAATTACTTCTGCATGTGGATGCCCGTAACGACTATTCCTCCCTGCTGATACAATAATAAACTCAGGTTGGAGAAAACTGATAAATGGCTCCGTACTCGACGTCTTACTCCCGTGATGGCCTGCTTTTAGTATGACACGTTGAAAATCAGCAGAAATGTATCTTTGCAAAAACCGCTGCTCCCCCTCTTTTTCGAGATCTCCAGGAAACACGAAATGAAGATCTTCTTTCTTCATCACAAGTACTAGCGAACTGTCATTACCGTCATATATACGCTCTTCAGGCGCTACATATTGGAATTGATAGTCTCCTACTTTCCAATTAACTCCTTCCTTGACTAGTTGCACAGGAATTTTCTGCTCCTTTGCCAACCGCAACACTTCATCCATCGCTTTCTCTTGTTCACTTCCAGGGGACAGCTGAATTTCCTTTACTTTTAACTCTTCCAATACTTCATCGGCACCTTCCATGTGATCCATATCGGCATGAGATATAATCAGCCGATCAATTTTCGTAATTCCTTTTGCTTTTAAGTATGGCACAACGATATTTCGTCCGATTTCAAACGGCTGCTCAGGCGTTTTCCAATCGTTTTCGCCAAAATGGAGAACTCCACCCGTATCTATCACATACACCGCTTTCCGGTAAGGCATTTCGATCATCGTACTGTCCCCTTGCCCGACATCTAGATAGGAAATGATCACGTCACGATGAAGAATTGGTTTAATTTCCAAATAGAGCGCGGGGAGCAGCAAGCAGATAAGACCGAACACGATCAACTTCTTTCTTTCCAGACAGACGAGGAAGATCAGAATACCAACAACAGCCAACGCTGACCCCACCCCATCCGGTTGTCCCGGCGTCCACATTTGATAGGGAAAGGAAGCAAACCAAGTCGTCATACTACCAATCCATTGCCTTACAGGCTCATAGATAAAAAAGAGGCTGTCTGCCAGTGGTGGCACTACGCACGTGCAAATCAGCAACAGTAAATTAGCAGGCAAAATAAGGATAGAATACAACGGAACATAGAATAAATTGGCAATAAAAGAGGAGATAGACAACTCATAGAAGTGATACAGCAAAATAGGATAGAGAGCGACTTGTGTAATGACAGTGAGGAGAAACGAAACAACCAATCCGTTTTTCGCTTGGCTAAGAATAGCTGACGAATACAATAAAGAACACGCAGCTAAATAGGATAGTTGAAATCCCGGTTGGAACACGATATAAGGTTGCATCAAGATAAAAAATAATGCGCTTAAAGCAAGAGCATCATCCAGGCGCAATTTAAAATTGCCTGAAACAGCAAGCAATACAATCATCGTTACTGTCGCTGCACGCCAGACAGACGGTGCCCCGCCAGCAATACATGCGTAGATTGGCAAAAAGATGAGTAATCCGTATGTCACCCACTCTTTGCGAAAGCCAATACGCAACAAAATCGCTCGAATAAAGAACGTCAATAGACCGACATGCAAGCCAGAAATCGCAAATAGATGCGTAATACCTAGCGTCTGGTACTCTTTTTGCAAAACGCGATCCATTCCCGAACGGTCACCGATTAATAATGCTTCAGCTTCTGTAACTAGTAAAGGTGGAAACTGATCGTGAATATGTTGTTTAATTGCAGAACGATAGTGAGAGAGTCGTGAACGCGGTGTAGTGAGTGGTTCGCTCGATGTGATACGAGTGGCTTCTAGAATTCCTGCCGCTCCATTCATTCGTAAATAACGCGCCATATCGAATGAATATTTATGGGCTGCTGGTTCCAATTCTTTCAGCTCCACTTCCGCCGTGAACTGATATGTCGATAATCGCACAGACTGAAATCGGATCTTTTCTTGTTCGGAATGTAATGGATACATCATATACACAACGGTTCCGTCAGATAGAGTGGCGAAACCTTTCACTTTAGCCCCGTCGATTTTCACTTGATCTTTCCAATGAAATGTCACGACTGAGTCGTCAGGAAGAGTTGTAGAATGACTGGAGAAATAGAAAAAAGAGAGACTTGCAAGAAGTGTGCAAAGAAGGAGATGTAGATAATCTTTGCGTAAAAAGTAGAACGGTATGAGGAATAATACATTCAAAAATAAAAGCGATCCTGAAAGCTCAGCTGCAAACGCAGAAATCGCAACAGGAATCGCTATATACATCCATCGTATCGATCGGATTAATTGCCAAATAAATGATTCACCCTTTGCAAAAGGGTATCCAGTTCTTCAGGTTCAGCGCCAAGTTCCTGCATTTTCGTCAACATCTCGTTGAATAATGAAAATTTCTCTTCACTGGCGAAGTCAATTGAACGCTCGTCAAACGGCACTTTTTCAATCTCCACACCTGCTTGCGCAAATAGCTCGAGTGCATACTCACTGTTTCGATAATCTTCCGCATATTTAACGTGTTTAATACCCGCCTGAATCAATGCTTTACTACACTGTAAACACGGGAAGTGAGTGACATAAATGGTCGCTTTTGCAACCGGTATGCCGTATTTGGCACATTGCAGTAATGCATTCATTTCTGAGTGTATCGTTCGAACGCAATGATTATCCACGACATAACAGCCGTGTTCAATACAATGGTCTCCACCCGATATCGAACCATTGTAGCCGCCAGCAATAATGCGTTGATCGCGTACTAAAATGGAACCTACCGAGAGTCGCGTGCATGTGCTGCGCATCGCCAGTAAATGACTTTGCGCCATGAAGAACTGATCCCAAGTAATTCGCTCCATACGGTTGCCTCCATCAGTTAAGAATAATATGTGGTTCTAATTTTTCAAATGTCTTGTCACCAATACCTGACACATTCTTTATTCCATCCAATTGTGAAAAAGCTCCATGCTCTTCACGGTATTGGACAATCGCCATAGCTTTTGCCGGGCCGATGCCAGGAAGCGTCTGAAAGTCGCTTTCATTCGCTGTATTAATATTTACTTTTGAAGCGGAACTGTCAGATGAAGAAGATGCCGCTGTAGCCGGTTGTTCGTACACCGGTGGTTCTTCTCCTGCGACCGGTACATAGACGACAGATTCATCCTGCAGTCTTTGCGCATGATTCAACAACCTCGTGTCAGCGACCTCTGTGTAGCCTCCTGCTTTGTCGACCGCATCTAGCAATCGGTCGCCATCTTGCATCGAATAAAGTCCAGGATGTTTCACAGCACCTTTAACGTCCACCAGAATAGCAACAGTAACAGCTTCCGCGACCAATTCGACAGGCGCTTCCACTTCTATATTTTGTTCAGCAGTTTCAATAGATTCGATTGGTTCAAATAGGGATTGTCCACGTTCTTCGGAAAGTTGATCCGGTTGTTCTCGGGGAAAGAACAAGACAGTGGAAAGTACAGCGAACGCTGCAATAGGAATGATCAATGTACGCCATTTTTCGGTGAGGAATGAACGGATAATCAACAATCCTTTCTATCAGCACCGTATGGAGTCTCATTAACTATACCCGATTCCGAAATACTATGGTAGCACTATTTTCGAACTTGGAAGAATATTCTTTCACTCTCTTCTTCAGGTGCTTCATCTTCCCAGTCTGCAAAAATCCGTTCAATATGAAATCCAACTTCTTCGAGCATTTGAACATATTCCGGTACTGCAAACGATCGTTGCATATGTACTTCGTCAAAACGTTGGTAGGATCCATCTTCTTGTTTTACGAAAAACGCTAGCTCAGAATAAATCGAGTGATTCTCTTCTCCAGGGGCAGTTTGCCAAATATAGGAAATACGTCGATTATCAAAAACAAAAGGTCCTTCAAGGAAGATCTCATCCATTTTACATAATGAATGCACATCAAAGAGCAATACGCCACCTGTAGCAAGCGCTCCATAAATCCGGCGGAACGTTTCCACGACATCTTGCTGCTTTATTACATAATTCAATGAATCGATTGAGATAATCGCAGCATCAAATGTATCTTCTACATCCAGTTGCTGCATAGGTTGCTCGATAAACTGAATATCTAGAGAAAGTGACTGTGCACGGTGCGAAGCGACCTCGAGCATATCAGAAGAAAGGTCAATACCAGTAACGTGTGCCCCTCTTTTCGCCAGCATGGCAGATAGCAAACCAGTTCCACAACCTATATCCAATACTTTTTTCCCTGAAACGCCAGCAGACGCCAAATCGAGTAACTCGACATAGGCGTCATACGGGATATCATTCATTAGTTCGTCATAAATGGATGCGAACGCTGAATAGGAAGAACTCATATTTCATCCTCAACGTTTAGTAACTGTGCGTCTCCCCATAGCTTTTCCAAGTTATAAAATCCACGTTCGTCTCTGTGGAATACGTGAACGACTACATCGAGAAGATCGATTAAAATCCAACGGCCCGCGTCGAATCCTTCCAAACGCTTCACAGTGTAGCCTTCTTTAGAAGCAACATCTGCTACTTCACGTGCGATGGCCTGCACTTGTCTTTCAGAGTTCGCATGACAAATGATGAATTGATCAGCAATTAGTGAGATGCCCTCCATGTTTAATACTACGATGTCTTCTGCTTTCTTACTATCTACTGCTTCATAAGCTAATTCCAATAATGTTGGCATATTTCACTGTTCCTTTCTTCTACGTACATGTTCATTATAACAGTCAAATGAATGTGGGAAAATGACTGCGTATCGCTGAACTAAAAATTTAAATGTATGCTGGATGCATTCTGTCATTTGATCTTCCAGCGGTTCACCGTCAATACGTTGACGCAATTCTTCGATACCCGGAAACTTTCTTCCTGGTTCGATTAAATCAGCGATATAGATCACTTTTTCTAGCTCGCTCATTTCTGCACGTCCCGTCGTATGAAAACGGATGGCCTGCAAGATGTCGTGATCTTCTACTCCATAACGCTCTTTCGCAAGCATAGCTCCAACTGGCGCATGCCATAATTCGGCGTGATACTGTGCATAGAGCTCATACTCTTCGTCACGTTTTAGTAATTCCAGTAATTCATCTTTATCCATAAACTTGGCGTAATCATGAAATAGGCCAGCAATTTCAGCCTTTTCTACTGACACACCCACTTCTTCAGCTAATTTCTTTGCCGTGTCCGTGACACGCAGTACGTGTTCATACCGTGCCTTAGGTAAGCGTTGTTCTAGGTCACTTTTAACTTGTTGTAGATCCATATAATCTCTCCTCTCGAATGTAAGCCTCGACAGCCGGGGGAATCAAAAGTTGCACGGTTCCACCTTCTACAAAACGTTGGCGGATCAATGTGGATGACAAATCAAGTTGTGGTGTTTCTACCAATTGTACCGGGATTGCAGAAGCGTTATCAGCACCTGGGCGTTTTACACCGATAAACGTAACGATATCGAGTAAGTCCTCAATCCGGTACCATGTCGGTAACTGATCGATCATATCTCCACCAATAATGAAATGAAAGTGAACATCAGCTTCGTCTTGTACGAGTTGTGACATTGTATCATATGTAAATGATACACCGCCGCGCTCCATTTCAAACGACGACGCACGCAAGCCATCCACTTCATCTACCGCCAGTTTCACCATTTGTAGGCGTTGCTCGGCTGTCGCGTCGCCTACCGCCACCTTATGTGGTGGGACTGCAGTAGGCATCAACCATACCTCATCTAGCTGCAGTGCATAACGCACTTCATTGGCGATCAATAAATGTCCAGTGTGTGGCGGATTGAAAGTTCCGCCCAAAATGCCGATTCGTTTCATCTAATTCTCCTTACGGTAATTGTATGCGTTTTTTCTCTGTCGATTCCCTGTATAAAACAATGGTGTTACCGATGACTTGGACTACGTGAATACCTTTATACGCACCCATTTTTTCAGCAATTTCATTTTTGTCTTCTTCGCAATTTTGAAGTACGCTCACTTTAAGTAGTTCACGTGCTTCGAGCGCCTCGTCGATTTGCACGAGGATCGCATCAGTCAAACCACTTTTCCCAATTTGGAATAATGAATCCAAATGATGTGCTTCGCTACGTAAAAATCTTTTTTGTTTACCTGTTAACATGTTTACCCGCCAACTTTCATTGTAATCATATCGATCATTTTTTTCGTGTCAGGATAGACACCTGTCCACTTTTCAAAAGCGAGGGCACCTTGATGAACGAACATTCCTACACCGTTCATCGTCTTGGCTCCTGCTTGTTTTGCTTGTCGTAAAAATTCAGTTTCGAGCGGATTGTAAATAATGTCCGCTACCACTGCACCGTTTGCGACTTTCTTTGGATTAAGCGGTATTCCTTCTTGTGCAAAGTTCATACCGACCGATGTCGTTTGGACTACAAGTCCAAACTCACCGAGACGATCTTCCGCGTCTTCAATAGAGATCGCATGCCCATCCTTCATATCCGCCGCTAATTCTGCAGATCTCGAAGCGGTGCGATTCGTGAAATAGAGAGGACCGTAGCCAGCCGATTGCAGTGCAAAGGCGATGCCTCTAGCTGCACCGCCAGCTCCAATTAGTAATACAGAACCTTTAACTAATTCCGTAAACTCTTCCAACGACTTCACGAATCCGGCCCCATCCGTATTGGCACCGATTAGTTTACCCTCATCAGTTTGATGCACTGTGTTGACCGCATTCATAACCGCTGCCGATTCGTCCATTTCGTCGAGGAAAGGAAGAATCGCTTGCTTGTGGGGTACCGTCACATTAAAACCACTACATCCGAGTGAACGTAAACTATTTATCGTCTGTTTCAAACTTCCGGCTGTTGCATGAATCGGTATATACGTTGCATCCAATGCATTTTCTTTAAACCACTGATCATGCATGACCGGTGACATCGATTGCGCAATGGGATCGCCTACTACCGCATACCATTTTTTCATCTGGTATTCCCTCCTGTCCCTCTTAAATCAATGAAGGTCTGACTTCGACATTCACACCTTTTGGTGCATGTACAGCCACTTTTACATTGGCGTGCTGAAGTGTAATCCAACCAAGGCCTGAAATGACTAAGTCCGTCTTTGCTTCTTTAATCGAAAATTCATGACGCACAAGTGACGGCAACTTCTCAAGTGATGCAGGTCCTGGCGGAGATAGCATGTCACCAAGATGGTTTTTGTACAATTCATCCGCATTTTCCAACTTCGTCCGATGAACTGGCAAACCATTGGCTGCATAGATGTTGAAGGAGGAGCGTCCACCTTGAATGAAGTCAAAACGTGCTAGTCCGCCGATAAATAATGTTTGTTCAGCATTCAGCTGATAGACTTTCGGCTTCAGTTCTTTCTTCGGTGTAATCAACTTCAAATCATGAGGATCTAAGTGATGGGCCATTTGATGATCGTTGATAATCCCTGGTGTATCCATCAGCATTTTTCCGTCGTCCAATGGAATTTCCACTACATCGAGGGTTGTTCCCGGGAAATAAGATGTCGTAATGACATCTTGCATACCGGTCGCATCTTTAATAATCCGATTAATGAACGTAGATTTTCCTACATTTGTACAACCGACTACGTAGACGTCCTTGCCCTTACGGTACTTCTCAATCGCGTCGAGCGCTTCACTCATACCATTACCTTTTACAGCTGATACGAGCAACACATCGATTGGTTTTAGTCCTAGCTTTGCAGCTTCTGCCTTCATCCAATTTTTCACTCGTTGCGGATTAATCGCTTTCGGTAGAATATCTGCCTTGTTACCAATTAATAAAATATCTTTCTTGCCCACAAAGCGATGCAAGCCGTTGATCCAACTACCGTTGAAATCAAAAATATCTACCACTTTCACAATCAAGCCTTGTTTTTCACCAATTCCATTTAAAATTGCTAAAAAGTCGTCTCCTGATAAGGACACTGGCTGCAATTCGTTATAATTTCGTAATTTAAAGCAACGTTGGCATATGACATCTTCTTTTTCTAATGAAGCTGGAGGTGCATAGCCTTCCATTTTCTTATCCGTCGTTTGGATCGTAATACCGCATCCAATACACTTGATCAATTCCAAATTTAGTCCTCCCACGTGAGTAGTCCTTTTCTTTTAAACCTTGCCATAATCCGTCGTTCAATCGCTCGGTTGAACTTTGTAATCGTCGCATCGGAACTTGCTACAGGGACGACCAATATTGACTGCAGCCCCACCCGATTCGCACCTAAGACATCCGTTAGCAATTGATCGCCAATCATGACAACTTCATTTTTTGGCAAGCCTAATGTAGCAAGTGCCTGATGAAATGATTTTTTCATCGGCTTCCGTGCTTCACAAATATACGGGATGCCTAATGGATCACAAAAGTGACTGACGCGTTCTATATGGTTATTGGATACAACTGTAATTTGCAAACCGGCATCGCGCATAGACTTGAACCACGCCGTTATATCTTGCGTAGCATCCGCACGATCCCATTCAACGAGTGTGTTATCTAAATCTGTAATGATGCCCTTAAAACCATTTTCAAGAAGGTCTTCTGGTTTGATCAATAATACGGATTTTACATAAGCACTCGGTAAAAAATGATTCAACACATTATCCTCTCCGCCCTACAACAAATTCTTGTCTGATTATAACATAGTTGTGTGACATGCACGCACAACTATGTCTGATTTTATCGCTTTTCTTGTCTGTGGTAGACCATCTGTATTTTGCATAGAGTAAACTACTACTAATCGGAGGTGGTCATATGAGCGGGTTTTTCCTGGCCGTCATGCAATTATGGTTAGAGATCCCCGCGCTAATCGGTTATATCAGAGGGCAAGCTTTCCTTCGTCCGTTGTCTAAGAAAGAAGAAGAAGAGTGCCTGAGACGATTAGCTGAAGGCGATGTAAGTGCACGTGATGAACTTATCGAACACAATATGCGTTTGGTCGCCCATATCGTCAAGAAGTTCCAACCAAAGCACGAACTACTTGATGATTATATTTCCATAGGGGCGATTGGTCTGATGAAAGCCGTCAACAGTTTTACGCCAGATCGTAAAACCAAGCTAGCGACGTATGCTGCCCGCTGTATTGAAAATGAAATTCTTATGTATTTACGAACACAGAAAAAAGTACAAAAAGATGTGTCCCTCTACGAACCAATTGGCATGGATAAAGATGGCCAATCCCTGGAAATCGCAGACCTCCTTCAAACAAACGACATACCTCCACAAACAACCGTAGAACAAAATGAACAAAAAGAGCGACTCTACCGTCATTTGGATAAGCTCGATTCACGCGAGTTAGAAATCATTCAAAGACGCTACGGCTTGCTAGATGACCAGCCAATGACACAAAAAGAAATTGCCGAGCAACTAAATATTTCTAGGAGTTATGTTTCACGTATCGAGAAACGAGCGATCGTCAAATTGTACCAATCATTCAAGCATGAATATCAATAATGCAAAAAGCGTTTCCGATTATGCGTCAGAGGGCCACAGCCCCCGCATATCGGAAACGCTTTGTTTCTTTTCTCAGTCAGCTTTAACCTCGCGTAAAATTATTGCTGCCAATAGTGCCGTGACGATAAATACGCCACCCATTAAGAATTCCATTAAATGTCCCTCCTCTCAACCAAACGAACTGCTAGTCTGTCTACTTAGACATTTTATCATAGAACGATCAAAGTTTCGAGATGACGCGCAAAACAATCTGTGACGAGTGTTTGGCAGCCAGAGGTAAAAACTCTTCAAAGCTGACGGTCGATTCTTTCCCAGCAATATCAGATAGCGCACGGATGACAACACATCGCGTATTGAACTGATAACAGACTTGCGCAACAGCGGCCGCTTCCATTTCTACAGCGATTACGCGTGGGAAACGATTTTTAACTTGTAAGACTTTTTCAGGATCAGCCATGAACGTATCAGCTGAAGCGATAGTTCCTACAGCATGTTGATATGTATCTAACTCAATTACAGCTTCTCTAGCAAAATCGATCAGTTCAGAATCTGAAGGAAAGCTTGCAGGAAGTTGTGGCACTTGGCCTAGCTCGTAGCCGAATGCACTGGCATCGACATCATGATGCAGGACATAGTCAGATATTACAATCGTTCCAACCTCGAGTTCAGGATTAGTTCCACCAGCAGAACCTGTATTCAAGACTACGTCAGGTTTGTAGTTTTGCAACAGGATCGCTGTGGCCATGGCAGCATTTACTTTCCCGATGCCACTCTTCGTCACGATCACTTGATGCTTGCCTACTTTTCCTTCAATAAACTCACAGTTACCAATGGTTGTAATTTTTCCAATTCCAATCTCTCTGCGTAATATTTCAACTTCTTCCTCCATTGCACCCACGATTGCTATTTTCATTTATGCCCTCTCCTCTTTTTCACTTACTAGAATGTCCTGCACGATAGGCAGCACATCGGTAGGTTGATTCACTTACTTCATTACTTCCATTTTCACAGGTTTCCAGCCTTGGCCGTCCACCCACTCAAGGTATACTTTGAATTTTTTGGAATTGTCTTTGCTTCTCACAATACCTTCTGACTTTTGAGGACTGCCACCATTTTGAATACGTTCAAAGTACAATTGATCTTCAGACAAGCCGGTTGCATAAGAAATAGCTTTCTTTTTCTCATACCAGTCATCGGACTGACCATCGTATTTCGAAACGTGCTCTCCAGTTTGCTTTGTTCCAATTGGTTTCCAGTCAGGATTAACCACAACTTTCTTGCCCGAATCCGGTGAAGCTTCTTTCTTCGGCTTGTCCTGTTTAGGTTGTTCTTTTTTCGGCGCTTCTACCACTGGCGCTTCCGGTTCTTCAACCACTTCATTTACCACTTCGTTATTTTCTTCAGGAGCCTGAACTTCTGGTTCATCCATTTCTTCCGGCTCTGCATCTTCAGCTTCAGGCTTGTCCGCCTCGTCTTCATCGTCTAAAACGATAGGTTCAATTGGAGCTGCATCGGACTGCGTGGATTGCTCCGGCTTGTCAATTGCTACTTCATTTTTATCGTCATCACCTGTGAGAAAGATTATTGCAACAACCGCAATGAGAAATACCACTACACCAATTGAAATATTCAATGCTCTATTCACTTTGTTCGCTTTACTGCCTTTTTTTCTAGACGTTCTCGAATACTTCGGATTTTGATCTGCCATTTCAGACATCTCCTTTACTATGAAATGAAATGCGTATACAACGGTGGAAAGAATTAAAAACGACAATACCGTCTTCTGCTAGTGAGAAGACGGTACGTGTGTCACTTTATCTCGAGTATTTCTACTGACATTTCACCGCCGGGAGTCTGGATCTTTACTTTATCATCTTTTTTCCGACCAATTAATGCTTTCGCAATTGGCGAGTCGTTCGAGATCATACCTTCCAATGGATTCGCTTCAGCGGAACCAACAATCGTATATGTCTCTTCTTCACCATCAGGAATTTCTTTAAAAGTAACTGTCTTGCCTAATTGCACTTCATCCGTATTCAATTCATCTTCAGTAATAATGACCGCATTACGAATCATTCCTTCAATAGAAGAAATCTTTCCTTCAACAAATGCCTGGTCCTCTTTCGCTGAATCGTACTCGGAGTTTTCCGATAAGTCACCGTAGCTACGTGCGATTTTAATGCGTTCTACTACTTCTACACGTTTAACCGTTTTCAATTGCTCTAGCTCTTCTTCTAACTTCGCTTTACCTGCAGCCGTCATTGGAAATTTCTTTTCTGAAACCATGTAATAACACTCCTCAAATGTCTGTTCATAAAAAATACTATGTCACACTAACTTCAATTATGTGACATAGCAGAACTATTTTAGTTTTGACTATACTTATTTCCGTTCTTTATTCTAATCTGAACGAAAAAAAGCCCTTGCTTATCTTGCGTGCATCCTAGTTTTTCTACAGAAAGACCAACGGATGCTAAATTAATTTAAAATTATGTCATCATCATATTATACTTCGTCGACAGAAGCAAGAATTGTTTTTATCTTCGTTACCATCAAATCGATGGCGACCGCATTCTCGCCGCCTTCCGGAATGATTATATCAGCATACTTTTTTGTCGGTTCAATAAATTGGTTATGCATGGGGCGCACAACCGTTACGTATTGCTCGACAACAGAATCTACTGTACGGCCACGATCATGAATATCTCGTAAAATTCGACGAATTATACGAATATCAGAATCCGTATCCACAAACAGCTTGATATCCATAAGATCTCGCAATCGTTCATCTTCCAACACGAGGATTCCTTCAAGAATGATGACATCTTGTGAATCTACAGTTACTTTTTCAGCTGAACGTGTATGCAATGTGTAATCGTATGTTGGCTTTTCGATTGCCAGTCTGTTGATCAGCTGCCGGACATGTTGAATCAGTAGGTCGGTATCGAATGCTAATGGATGATCATAATTCGTTTTTAATCTTTCTTCAAACACTAAATGTGATTGGTCTTTATAGTAATCGTCTTGTTCAATCACTACGACCGAATGACCTTGGAATACCTCGTGTATCTTTTTTGTGACACTTGTCTTACCGGAGCCCGAACCACCGGTAATACCTATTACGACAGGTTTTTTCTTCACAGCAATTCCCCTTTGTAGCCTACTGTTTAGTACTTTTTCACAGCTATTAAAATGCCGTCACCTATTGGTACAAGGGACGTTTCATAGTGAACATTCTGCATCGCCCAGCTCGTGAATTGTTGCAAGTTTCGGATCATTGTCCGGTTGCGTTTTGGTATGTCTGCATCTTCCAACAGCACCATACCATGCATAAACATATTATCACAATAGATTACACCTGAAGAACCGACAAGCGGGCTATATTTGTCGAAAAACTTTCGATATTGCCCTTTGGCTGCATCGATGAACAGTGTATCAAATGGTTCTTGTGGTAACTTGGTTTCGTCTAACTCGAGTGCGTCATCATGAATGATACTAATACGCTCTTGTAGTCCACTGCGCTCAATATATTCGACTGCTTTCTCATACCGTTCTGCGTCACGCTCGACTGTATAAATGACGGCTTCAGGAAAAGCTTTCGCTAATCGAATAGCTGAATAGCCAATTGCGCTTCCTATTTCAAGAATACGTTTCGGCTGCTGAATTTGCAGTAGCCCGATCAACGTATACAAGCCTGTATCGTCCATGATGGGCACACGATGCTCTGCAGCGTAGTGCTCCATCTCCACGATGAGCGGCTCTTTTTCTTCTACAAAGCGGCTAATGTACGTATTGTAGTCCGTCATATTTACTTCCCCTTTACGACGTATTATTTATGTTGGCTGTCGATATACTTTGCTTTGTTTTTCAAATGTTCTTCATATGTTTTAGCAAAGTGATTAACGCCATCTTTATCTGCCAGGAAGAACAAGTATCCAGTATTGGATGGTTCTACTGTTGCCTGGAGAGAAGCAGTTCCAGCATTCGCAATGGGACCTGGCGGTAATCCTTTATTCTTGTACGTATTATAGACATTTTCCACTTTCAAATCCTCATTCATGACGCGGGCTTTATGTTCCCCTAGTGCATATAAAACGGTTGGATCTGTCTGTAATGGCATTTCTTGTTCAATACGGTTATTGAAGACGCTCGCAATCGTTTCGCGATCCGATTGGCCAGTTGCTTCTTTTTCTAACAGGGAAGCAAATGTCAGCATTTTATGAACTGAACGATTTTTGTCTTTCTCTGCCCAATACGCTTTATACGGTATGACGTTTTGCACAGTGGCATCCACCATCGTATCGACCACTTCTTTAACTGTAGGTTTTTCTTCAAAGAATGGATAAGTAGCAGGGAATAAATAACCTTCTAGTGCATAACGTATATTCTCATTAAGAATTTCTTTTGTTATGACTTCTGGATACTTGGCTATATATTCTTGAATGACTTGTTCATTCGTCACGTACTCCATAAACTGTTCTTTCGTAATCGTCGTCTTTTCGCTTGTTCTTTCTGCAATCTGATCTATCGTTAACCCTTCCGGAATCGTAAGTGTAAATGCCGGTGTGCGATAGACTACACCTGTTTTCAGGCTCTTAATCAGTTCATCTGGTGTCATAGACTGCGTTAATCCATACGTTCCAGCCTGAAAGTCTGCTTCATTGTTTACTTTTGCATAGTATTTGAAAATCCGCGCATTTTTGATAATACCCGACTCTTGTAGTTTTTCCGAAATCATATCCAAACCTGAACCGATCGGAATTTCTACTTCTATAATTTTTTCCGAGTCCGGATCAACAGGCTCTAACGCACTTTTTATGTATGTATAGACCGAAAAACCTCCTACTATCCCTACAACCAACACGACCGCCACAATCCAAAACACTATTTTTCTAACGGTTCTCACTTCTTCCTTCTGTTCTAACATACGTTCAAACATGACATCTTTTTTTCTCTGGGGCTCTTTTGCCACAAGCCTCACCTCTTCTTCCGCTATAGATAACTTCATTAAAAAAGACGGAACGGTCAGCACCATTCCGCCCGTCACATGATATTATCGCTTACTCTTCTTCTTCAAGGAATGTGTTCAATACTTCTTCGATCATATCCCATTCTTCATCAGATTCGATTTCAAGAAGTGATCCGCCATCTTGTCCTTCTTCAGTCGGAATAAATGCAGATGCGTGGATTTCAACTTCCTCGTCATCGTCTCTCTCTTCGCCATCTAAAATATGGTAAAGCACATATGATCTTTCATATTCTTTTGAATCAAATGTTAAAATTACCTCACATACGTGCTCTTCGCCGTTCTCATCTACGATTGTCATTGTTTCTTGTCCGTGTTCCATTGTTTAATCACCTCTAGTTTTTTTGTGAATCCAAATAGCCTTGTAAAATCATGACAGCTGCCATTTTATCTATGACCGATTTACGTTTTTTACGGCTGACATCCGCTTCAATCAAAACGCGTTCAGCAGCCATAGTAGTTAATCGCTCATCCCATAATACGACAGGTAAACCGAACTTTTCGCGTAATTTCTCTGCGTACTGTTCGGAAGCTTCTCCACGGGGACCAATCGTATTATTCATATTCTTAGGGTACCCGACGACAAACTCCGTCACTTCGTATTCTTCTGTCAGCTGTTTGACTCGTTTCATCCCGAAAGAACCTACCGCTTCATCAATTTTGATCGTTTCTATTCCTTGGGCTGTCCAACCGAGACTATCGCTGATCGCGATGCCTACGGTTTTCGTGCCAACATCCAATCCCATAATTCTCATTCTGTCTTCCCTCTGTTTTCTCGGATATAGAACTTAACTAATTCTTCTAGAATTTCGTCTCGCTCCAGTTTCCGGATCAGACTGCGTGCGTCTTCGTGTCGTGGAATGTAGGCTGGATCTCCTGATAATAAATAGCCGACCATCTGGTTAATTGGGTTGTAACCTTTTTCTTCTAATGATTTGTAAACGTGGAGCATGACTGTTTTGACTTCTTCCTCCATTGACTCTTCAGGAAAGTTAAACTTCATCGTTTCATCGGACGAATTCATACTCGACACCCCGCTTTCCGATTTCCATTTATGTCTATAACGATCTACCGTCATGATATACATATTACATAGATTGGTGGATCAACCACCGTTCATATTCGCTTCTAGTCTGGCTCTTACATCTGGGCATATACTTTAGGCATCCAAATGAAAATTAACTAGTTACATGTATCTATATTTTATGATTCATCGCTCTACATAATGGTTAAACAGATTTTACATAATCATACACGGATTGAAGCGCATCATCAAGTTTTGATGCATCTTTCGCTCCTGCCATCGCCATGTCAGGACGTCCACCGCCTTTTCCGCCACAAAGTGACGCAACATGGTTGACGATTTTACCTGCGTGGTAGTTGCCACCTTTTAAGTCATCGGTAACACCAGCCGCCAGCATTACTTTCCCATCCGTTACTGTACCAAGTACAATGACGCCTTTGGAAGTTTTTTGTTTCATTTCATCAATCAATTGACGTAAACCGTTATTGTCTTTCACTTCTACATTTGCAGAAATGACTGTAACGTCTTCGATCTGCTGAGCCGTTTCCATGACACTTGCCAATTGGCTGTTGCCCATCTTCGCTTGCAGTGATTCATTTTCGCGTTGAAGTTCTTTAAAGTCAGCGAGAATCGATTCGACTTTCGTCACGACTGTTTTCGGAGTCGCTTTTGCAGTTGCTGCTATTTCATCGATGATTGCTTGATCTTCTTTAAATGAACGGAATGCTTGTCCACCCGTGAAGGCCTCAATACGTCGTGTGCCCGCTCCGATGCCGCCTTCTGAAACGATTTTGAATACGTTGATATCAGACGTGTTGCGAACGTGACAACCTCCACAAAGCTCGACAGAGTAGCCACCAACTTTGACGACGCGAACGATATCGCCGTATTTTTCACCGAACAATGCCATCGCACCCATTTCTTTTGCTTCTGCAATGGGTGAAATGATCGTATTGACAGGAGTGCCTGCCCAAATTTGTTCATTGACCTGGAATTCGATACGCTCGAGCTCTTCTTTTGTAACTTGTCCAAAATGAGAGAAGTCAAAGCGAAGACGATCCGGTCCAACATATGAACCTGCTTGATTGACATGTTCACCAAGAACATCTTTCAACGCGCGGTGCAACAAGTGTGTAGCTGTGTGATTTTTAACTGTCAAATTGCGTGAGAACTCGTCCACTTTTGCGCTAACTGATACGCCTTCATTCAATTCACCTGAACTGATGAAGACCGTATGCAAGTTCTGTCCATTAGGTGCTTTTTTGACGTCGCGAACTTCCGCTGTGAACGATTCATTGGAGATCGTTCCTTTATCCGCTACTTGACCGCCACTTTCTGCATAGAACGGAGTCTGATCCAACATAAGTTGTACGGTTTCTCCTTCAGATGCATGCGCGATACGTTGACCGTCTTGAACAAGGACATTAACAATTGCAGTTGTTTCTAGTTGACCATACCCAATGAATTCACTTGCTTCATGAATTTCACCAAGAACACCCGATTGAACATGCATGGAGTCGGATGTAGCACGCGCAGCACGTGCACGGTTTCGTTGTGCAGCCATTTCTTCGTCAAACCCGATACGATCGACTGCCACGTTTTCTTCAAGAGCAAATTCCTCTGTCAGTTCAAACGGGAAGCCGTATGTGTCATAGAGCTTGAACGCGTCACTGCCTGAAACGATTGGCAAGCCTGAAGCTTTTGCCTTTTCAATGATGGTCGTTAGAATCGACATACCGTCATGCAATGTTTCGTGGAAACGATCTTCCTCGTTTTTCACAACTTTCATAATGAATGCCTGTTTGTCATGAACTTCAGGGTAGAAGTCTTTCATGATATCTCCAACAATTGGCACCAGCATGTACATAAACGGCTTATCAATGCCTAATTGCTTCGCGAAACGAACTGCTCTTCTTAATAGACGGCGTAGAACATAGCCCCGGCCTTCATTGGAAGGAAGTGCTCCGTCTCCAATAGCGAATGCTACCGTGCGGATGTGATCCGAAATTACTTTAAACGCCGTGTCTGCTTGCGTAGTTTCACCGTATTTTCTTCCTGATACATTTTCAACTGCTTCAATGATCGGTAAGAACAAGTCTGTATCGAAGTTCGTAGGCACGTCCTGGATAACGGATGCCATGCGCTCAAGACCCATTCCTGTATCGATGTTTTTCTTCGGTAGCGGTGTGTACGTGTGATCAGGATTATGATTGAACTCAGAGAATACTAAGTTCCAAATTTCCAAATAGCGTTCGTTTTCTCCACCTGGATATAATTCAGGATCTGAGAAATCGTCACCGTAAGTTGGTCCACGATCGTAGAAGATTTCGGAGTTCGGACCACTTGGACCTTCACCGATATCCCAGAAGTTTCCTTCAAGACGAATGATACGCTCTTCCGGAATACCGATCTGATCTTTCCAGATTGCGTACGCCTCTTCATCTTCCGGATGGATCGTAATTGACAAGCGTTGTGGATCAAAACCAATCCATTGTTCATTTGTCAGGAAATCCCACGCACGAATAATGGCTTCTTCTTTGAAATAATCACCAATAGAAAAGTTGCCGAGCATTTCAAAGAACGTATGGTGACGCGCTGTATAGCCGACATTTTCAATATCGTTTGTGCGGATCGATTTTTGTGCATTCGCAATCCGCGGGTTTTCAGGAATCACTCGTCCATCAAAATATTTCTTCAATGTAGCGACTCCACTGTTGATCCATAGTAGTGATGCGTCATCAACCGGCACTAATGCAGCTGATGGTTCTACAGTATGCCCGTGCTCTTTAAAATAGTCTAAAAACATTTGGCGAATTTCAGATGCCGTAAGTTTTCTCATCGTTTTGCTCCTCCTAAAATTAAAAAAACTCCACCCCTTGTATAAAGGGGCGAAGGTTTTATTGATCGCGGTACCACCCTAATTACCGCATGACGCGGTATCTCGAGTTGCCTTAACGCGGCAAGACGGCAGGGATTAGCCTGCAACTTCGGAATAGCGTTCGCTGTAAATCTGAGAGAGCTTTTTCAGCCAAGAAGCTCTTTTCTATGACACAGAATAAACAGGTACTTGTTCCTTCAACGTTTTTCATTATTTCTAAACGAATTATAGGAAAGTTCTTTCGCTTTGTCAATCAGTCACTTCAAGAAAGTCGAATGGTGACACGTTGTTCATGCCAACGAGCGGATCAATTCCAGTAAAATTGTCCATCGTTAACTTTGCCGGAGACGTATCTCGTGGTTCAACCGCCACTTTTGCAGGTGCTGTATTGCGCGTAATAGTTTCCTCAAGTTGTGTTGTCTGAACTTCTTGTGTTTCTCCCGTTATGCGTTCTTGTAGCGTCGTCTGTCGCTCTGTTTCGTCAGTGCGTGCAATCCCCGCTTTAAATTCTTCCGCTTCACCGCACAGTATTAAGAAGTTCTTCGCTCGTGTAATCCCTGTGTACAGTAGATTACGACGCAACATTTTCCGCTGACTTCTGACGATTGGCATGACGACAATCGGAAATTCACTACCTTGGGATTTATGGATAGAACAACAATACGCCAGTGTCAACTGATTCAAATCGCTTCGTTCATACTGCACTTCATTGCCATCATACGAAACCACCATGATCGCTTTTTTGTCAGTAGTTTCTTTCGCTAACATGATCGCAACAACTTCTCCCATATCCCCGTTAAAGACATTGCTCTCCGGTTGATTGACGAGTTGCAGCACTTTATCTCCAATGCGATATATCGTTTCACCGAAGACCATTTCTTTTCTTCCTTCTGCAGGAGGATTCGTCACTTCTTGAATCATTTTATTCAAGCCATCTATGCCTGCTGGACCTTTATACATCGGAGCCAGCACTTGGATGTCTTTAATGGAATGTCCTTTTGATGTTGCATTTTGAACAATTTGTTTAACCACAGGCAAAATTTGATCACTCGATGCTTTAATAAATGAGCGATCAGACGTCTTCTTCGTGACATCCATCGTCCATTCTTTTTGCTTGATCATATGTGCCATTTCAATGATTGTTGAGCCTTCACTTTGTCGGAAAATATCGGTCAGTTCAACAACTGGGATTTTTCCCGACTGCATGAAGTCATGCAACACTTGTCCGGGTCCAACGGAAGGTAGTTGATCTTGGTCTCCAACGAATAACAACTGTGCGTCGTTGCGGACAGCTTTTAACAGCTGATGCATGAGCCAAGTATCTACCATGGATGTTTCATCAATGATAATGAGATTGCCATCCACTTCGCGTTCCGTCTCTTCTTCGGTTTCCTGACCTGTAAATCCGAGTAGACGATGAATCGTCATGGCGGGTAGTCCAGTCGATTCGGACATTCGCTTCGCTGCGCGCCCGGTAGGTGCTGCCAAAATAATCGGGAACGGCTCTTTTTTACGTGCATATTCTTCAAGGTCGAGTGAAATGCCGTGCAGTTCTGCATACGCCTCAACTAAGCCTCTAATCACGGTTGTTTTCCCTGTTCCTGGTCCACCTGTTAACACAAGCAATGAAGAATGAAGAGCACGTTCAATGGCCTCGACTTGTGTTTCGGCATATTGCACTTCCAAACGTTCCTCAATTTCACCAATAGCTTTTCTAATTTCAGAAGCAGGAAATTGTTCGGCGACTTCATTTTCGAGAATTTTATTCACTTTAGCGGCAATACCGATTTCTGAAAAATAAAGAGAGGGCAAGTAGAGACGCTGCATTTCGGCAGACAGTGTGCCTTCTTCGACGAGTTCAATCACTGCTTGCGTGATCGATTCGTACGAGATGATATGTGCCTGACTTGATTCAAGTAACTGTTTTGCTTGCGGCAAGATCACCTCTGACTCCACGTAGACATGCCCTGCTGACTGTACTTCATTATGTACGCTGTAATAAACAGCTGCCTTAATACGCGCGGGATGATCTCCTACGAGCCCGAGTTGCTTTGCCAGATCATCTGCACGTTGAAAGCCGATTCCTTCGATTTCCTTGATTAAACGGTATGGATTTTCCGTCAGAATCGTGATGGCGTCATCTTGATAGGCTTGATATATTCGCATAGCCACTTGTGGACCGAAGCCCCATTCATTCAGTTGCACCATTGTACGCTCAAGACCTAGATTCTCCTGCAAGACCGAAACAAGCGTATCTTTTCGTTCGTCACTCAAACGCGGGATTTGGTCCAGTACGCTGCGGTCTTCGAGAACTTTCTGGATGACGTTATTGCCGAGTGTCTTGACAATATCAGTCGCTGTTTTCTTCCCTATTCCAGGAAACAAATCACCGGATAAGTAATGAATCAGACCCGCTTCTGTCGCAGGTAACTCTTTCGAGAACGTCTGCACATCGAACTGCTGTCCATGTACCGGATGGTTGACTAGTCGACCCGTAAATTTGTAATCTTCTTCCGCAACTAAAGGAGGGAATGACCCTTTGATCACTATTTCACTGTCGCGGTAATCGGTATTGGTGGAAGTGACTTTTAGCTTGACTATGGAAAATAGATTCGTCGTATTATGAAAAATCGTCACGACCGGTCTGCCGATTATATATGGTGCTGTTTCACTCATCGCTAGGGCTCCCTCCTTTTTTAGCTGATGTATTACTCGCCTTGTTCTCCAAGCTTGATCATATCGAATAAATAGCGTGCTTGTGTATGGTCAGGTTCTGCAGTGAATGCTTGTTCTAAGTGTGACAGTGCACTTGCTTTGTCTTCCGTTGATACTGCATATAAAACACCCAAATTATAATGGCTATCCGCATGATCCGGAACTACCGCCAAGATCGATTCAAATACAGGCTTCGCCTCTTTAAATAGCTCGAGTTTCGCTAGTAAAATTCCATAGGACAATGCAATTTCCTGATCGTCAGAATTTAATTCAACGGCACGCTGCAAATATGGTAAAGCTAAACGGTCATTACCTGCTTGTTCCATACTTTTACCGAGCATGAAATATGCATCGGCAGAGTCCAATCCTGTTTGGATCGCTTTTTCATATAATTTTGCTGCTTCTTCAAAGCGTTCTTGATTGTAATACAGATTTGCCAGTCCGTAAAATGCCGTTCCTGCACTTTCGTCAAGCGTCAACGCTTTTTGGAAAAATGGTTCCGCCTGCTCAGCATCTCCAAGTGACGCAAAAATATTTCCAATATTAATATACCCTGTAGGCTCTTCCGGGTTTTCTTCTACTGCTTTCATGAAAAGCTCAATTGCTTTCTCATAATTGCCTTCTTGCATTTCTTTAATCGCATCTTGATGAATCGACATGCTGTTGCCTCCTTATCCTACGTATGTCAGTTTCTTGCCGTCTTTAAATACTTCATTGATTGTTCCGCCACCTAGGCACTCATCACCGTCATACAGCACGACAGCTTGTCCTGGCGTAACTGCACGAACAGGTTCATCAAACGTCACAATTGCTTCGTCACCAGTTAACTGCACAGTTACTTTAGTGTCGGGCTGACGATAACGGAATTTAGCTGTACAAGTGAACGTTTCCGGTAATTCTTTCGGTGAACAAATATTCATATCCGTTGCTTGTAAACTCGTTGAGAACAGTGTGTCATGATAGAAGCCTTGTTCAACTAGCAACACATTGCGCTCCAAGTCTTTACCGACGGCAAACCAAGGTTCACCAGCTCCACCAATTCCTAGACCATGACGTTGCCCAATTGTGTGGTACATGAGTCCGTCATGCTTGCCCATCTTCACTCCGGCCATCGTCTGCATCTCGCCTGGACGCGCAGGTAAGTACTCCCCAAGGAATTCTTTGAAATTGCGCTCACCGATGAAACAGATCCCTGTTGAATCTTTTTTCTTCGCTGTTGCCAGTCCCGCTTGTTCCGCGACTTCTCGAACTTCGCTTTTCTCCATATGACCTAGAGGGAACATCACTTGCTGAAGTTGTTCTTGTGTCAATTGATTCAAGAAATACGTTTGATCTTTATTATTGTCTACACCACGGAGCATCGCTACACCATTTTCACGTTCTACGACTTGCGCATAATGTCCAGTCGCCAAATAATCGGCACCTAGACTTTTGGCGTGCTCGAGGAATGCTTTGAATTTGATTTCTTTATTACACATTACATCTGGATTCGGTGTGCGACCTTTTTTGTATTCATCCAAGAAATACGTAAATACTTTATCCCAATATTGTTTTTCAAAATTAACTGAGTAATAAGGGATGCCGATCTGATCACATACGCAGCGTACGTCTTCAAAGTCTTCTGTCGCAGTACAATGTCCGGATTCGTCCGTGTCATCCCAGTTTTTCATAAAGATTCCGATCACTTCATAGCCTTGCTGTTTTAAGAGTAATGCCGCAACCGAAGAGTCCACTCCGCCTGACATTCCAATGACTACACGTGTATCAGCAGGTGCTTTTTTTGTTGTCATATTGTTCATCCTTTACTTAATTCATTTCACTAGTCGTTTGACTACATTCGCAATTCGATTGGCTGCTTCTTCTATAATAGATTCATCCAAGTCATAGCCGAAACTGATGCGAATCGAGTTTCTAGCTTTATCTGATTCTGTACCAACCATGGCCGTTACGACATGTGACGGTTCAAATGATCCTGCCGTACAAGCAGAACCACTAGATACGGCTACCCCTTCTAAATCTAAACTCATCAAAAATGTCTCCACATCGGTGCCGGGAAACGATACATGATAAATATGCGGTAAAGATGCTACTGCATCGGGAATGGTAGGCAGGAAATCGATTTGATGTTTTTCAAAGACTTCCGCCATTTTTTGTTTATACGAAAAATAGGCTGTTTGCTTTTCTTGTTTGGATTGCTCGGCAATAGAGACCGCTTCTGCAAACGCAACTATTGCTGGCACATTTTCAGTACCAGCACGTCGCTGTTTCTCTTGTGAACCTCCGAGTACTTGGCTCGACAGTAACTTGCCATTTCTCTGATAAAGGAAGCCGATTCCTTTAGGACCATTCAGTTTATGCGCCGAAACTGACAGTAAATCGACTTGCAGTTCTTCAACGTCAAGTGAACAACTACCGTAAGCTTGCACAGCGTCTGTGTGGAATACGGACTGATGTGTAGAGAGCAACCGGCCGATTTCTGCAATCGGTTGGATTGTTCCAACTTCATTGTTTCCGTACATGATGGATACTAAAATAGTTTCATCCGTTAACGCAGCTTGAACTTGTTCTGCTGTAATGACCCCATGCTTGTCAGGTGAAAGATATGTCACTTTATAGCCTTGTGACTCCAGTTGTTTACACGGGTTTAACACCGCATGATGTTCGATTTCCGTTGTAATAATGTGTTTGCCTTCTGTTTTCAACGACTGTACGTACCCAAAAATCGCCAAGTTATCCGCTTCTGTCCCTCCAGAAGTAACAATGATTTCATTAGGTGACGCATTGATCGAGGATGCTAGCGTTTTGCGGGCATCTTCCAGCACTTTTTTTGCGTGTCGACCAAATTGATGCGTACTTGAAGGATTACCATATGTATCTTGCAGCGCAGTGGTGAATCGCTCCAGTACAGCTGGATGCATCGGTGTCGTAGCGGCATAATCTAAATATATAGCTGGTTTCATCACTAAACTCCTTTAAATATAGAACATGTATTCATCAGCAGTGGACGTATCTTCAAATTCAATTAAATCTTTGATCGTCGTATGATCTAATACCCCTCGGATGGCGTCTCCGATTCGTTTCCATAGTTCGCGTTGCGGGATATCATCGTCATCAAGTCCTTCGACTAATTGGATTGGCCCTTCAAGCAAACGGATTACGTCTCCTGCCATAATTTCAGAAGGATCTTTTGCGAGTTTATAGCCACCGTAGGCCCCGCGAACACTCTTCACCATTCCGCTGTTGCGTAGAGGTGGGATGAGTTGTTCCAGATATGCTTCAGAGAGATTTTGCTCTTCTGCGATTTTACGCAAAGGTACAGGACCCTCTCCATATTTTCGTCCTAATTCTACTATTACTGTAAGTCCGTATCGTCCTTTAGTGGATATTTTCATTGGGCATCGTCCTTTACTAAAATTGCTGAAATCAGTATAGCATAATTGTATCACTGGTTCTTGCAAATGACTTCACTAATGTTTTACAGTATAATGAAGGAACAAACGTACGCTAGGAGGATGTACATGCATAATGAACCTTTGGCCTTTCGCATGCGGCCCGAGACGATTGATGAAGTGATCGGACAAGACCACGTCATCGGCAATAATACTCCCTTATATCGGATGATCAAGAACGGGCATGTCCCGTCTCTTTTATTATATGGTGAACCAGGTATCGGAAAAACGTCTCTAGCATACGCAATTGCGGGTACGTCAAAACTACCTTTCATTGCGCTAAATGCTACTGTGGCAGGCAAGAAAGATGTAGAAGATGTAGTGAAAGAAGCGCGGATGACAGGTAAAGTATTGCTATTTTTAGATGAAATCCATCGTTTCAATAAATTGCAACAGGATACGCTGCTTCCTCATGTAGAAAGCGGTTCGATCGTCTTGATCGGCGCAACAACGGAAAATCCGTTTCACGACGTCAATCCCGCTATTCGTTCACGTTGTGGGGAAATCGTCCAATTGAAACGATTGCAACCAAAAGATTTACTGGAATTACTCGAGCGCACGTTGAAAGACGAGAAAAAAGGACTTGGTAAGGAAACGATCGAAATCACTACAGAGCAACTAGAGAAAATTTCAGAAGGCGTCAATGGGGATGCGCGAAAAGCTTTAACGTTCCTCGAATCATTACTTGCTGCAAGTGATGAAGAGGACGGCAAGATTATTGTAGAAGATGCATTGCTCACTCAATTATTAACTAGGATTAGTTTACTAGGTGATAAAAAAGGCTCGCATCATTTTAATTTATTATCCGCTTTACAAAAAAGTGTCCGCGGAAGTGATGTCGATGCGGCGCTTTATTATTTGGCCCAATTACTTGAAATTGGCGATTTAACTGCAGTTACAAGACGCATGCTCGTCATGAGTTATGAAGATATTGGACTGGCAGCGCCAGATGTCGGAAGCCGTGTTCTCGCGGCCACGGATGCCGCACAGCGTCTCGGTATGCCAGAGGCACGTATTCCACTTGCCACGGCCATTATCGAGATGTGTCTGGCTTCCAAATCAAACTCCGCTTATAAAGCGATCGATGCGGCCACCAAAACATTGCACGAAAAGCCAACTGGCGAAATCCCGATGCATTTACGTGACACACACTACAGCGGATCCGCTGCGCTCGGTCATGGGGGCTACGTCTACCCACACGCAACACCCGTTGGCACATTCGGCGGTTGGACAGACCAACAATACTTGCCTGACAGCCTAGTACACTCTAAGTTCTACACCCCTGTAGAAGCAGGTGAAGAAACAAGAATGGCCGCCATTCACCAACGGCTTCAATCATTCAAAGGGAAAAAGAATCCACGTTAGAATTTAGCTAGATATCCAAAAAATCCACGCCAACCTGTAGTAGGTCAGCGTGGATTTTTTCCTATTACTCGAACATCTCCGCATCTTTCGGTGTGGAAATCGCATCGATATCATTAAAATAACTATACTTTGCATCAAGCTTCTGTTTATAACGGATATAATCCCGTCCAAAATAACTCGTGACATTTGCTGACATCTTCATGCCCGTCACAAACATCGTCTTTTCATTTACCGTCAGCTCTACATCTAGCTTCTCCACTACTGGAAATCCACCATGTGTATGAACAAACTTTTCTGGGTGTGGACTATTCACTGAAACCACTTCCATCAATTGACGATAATCAGCAGGTGATAAAGAAAACTGTATGGCATAACCGTAATCAATCTTTTCTATTTCTGCATCATGCACGAAAGGTTCTAACAGCGACAATTCCATGACAGGAGAGACGAACGGCACCCACACGCCAAGTAATTCCGCGCGTTGCTCTTCTGTCAGCTTTTGCCATTCGCTCTTTTCTTCTTCGAATGTCTCTTGCATAGCCAATTGGTTACCTTGGCGGAATAGCTGAATATTTTTCGCGCCTTGTTTTGGAATTTTCCAGACGACTTCCTCTGAAACCTTCAGTGGATTCTGTTCAATATCCGCCTGAACTTGTACGTTTTTACTTGTACGTTTTGCAGGATCGGATGTGACGCTACTTTCGTCGTACGCGATATTGGCATGGACAGATTCCAATTCATTCATCGCTTGTTCCGCTTTCTTCAATAAATCTTCCGCACTCGACGGGGCAGAAGACGTTTTTCCGCATCCTGTCACTGTAAATAGCAGTACTGCCAGGAATAGAACGATCAAACTTTTGTTCATCAGGAAACTCCCCTTCAATCAAAACTATTAACAGTGTACTTCACAGCAACGCAGTTGTCACGAACCATTCCACCTGTTTTATGAGGGAAATTAGTCTACCGGCACGACCCAGTTATATGGATCTTCCACTTTACCTGTTTGGATGCCTGTGATCGTCTCATATAACTTCAATGACAGCTCACCGATTTCATTATGATTGATCTCGCATTTCTCGCCATCATAGAATAGTTCACCTATTGGAGAAATAACAGCGGCCGTCCCTGTGCCGAATGCTTCTTCCAATGTACCTGCCCGGTTAGCTTCCATAATTTCATCGATGGAAACTTTACGTTCAGTAATTGGAATATCCCAATCTATTAATAATTCGATCACCGACTTACGGGTGATGCCTTCCAAAATACTACCATTGAGGCTTGGGGTAATAATTTCTCCATTGATTTTGAAGAATACATTCATCGCTCCCACTTCTTCGATATAGCAATGTTCTTTTGCGTCAAGCCATAGAACTTGCGAATACCCTTCCGCTTCCGCCACTTCTTGAGCTTTCATTGCGCCTGCATAGTTACCGGCTGTTTTCGCAGAGCCTGTACCACCTACTGCGGCACGGACATACTGTGATTCAACTGCAATTTTGACAGGATTGACTCCTTCTTTATAATACGGACCTACCGGAGACAAAATGATCATGAGTCGGTACGTTTTAGAAGGGGCGACACCTAAATAAGGCTGTGTCGCGAAAATGAAAGGACGCACGTAAAGGGAAGTCCCCTCTCTATCCGGAATCCAGTCTTTATCTAGAGAAATTAATTCTTTTAGCGCACTTAATACGAATTTTTCATCGAACATCGGCATGCATAATCTATCATTTGAACGATTCAAACGTTTCATGTTTTCGTCTGGACGGAATAAAACTACTTCCTTGTCTTCATTTAAATAGGCTTTCAATCCTTCGAAAACAGTTTGTCCATAATGTAACACGATAGCGGCCGGATCCAGAAGAAACGGCTTGTACGGCTCAATACGAGGATCATGCCATCCAGTTCCATCTGTATAATCCATCACAAACATGTGATCAGTAAAAATTGTCCCGAAAGCGAGTGGATCATCCGTTGCCGGCTTGTCTTTTGGTGCGGAAGTTTCATAGTGTAAAATATGTTTTTCAGTTGACATACATAACCCCTCCTACATATTATCTGATTTGTCCGGTTCCTCGAATCACAAATTTTGAAGAAGTCAGTGCTTCTAATCCCATCGGACCTCTTGCGTGAAGCTTTTGTGTACTAATACCAATTTCTGCACCATACCCGAATTCGAAACCATCCGTAAAGCGAGTGGAGGCATTGACGTAAACAGCTGCCGCATCTACGCTATTCAAAAATTGCTCAGCATGTGCATCCGTCTGGGTAATAATGCTTTCCGAATGCTTCGTACTGTACGTGGCAATATGTTCTAGTGCTTGCTGTACATTTTCCACGCTCTTTACGCGTAATGTCAAGTCCAAGTATTCACTTGACCAATCATTTTGTTCAACAGCTACGATATTCGAATCAAATGCCTGTAGCGTATCGTCACCTTGTAATTGAACATCTTGGTCTTGTAAAGCTTTGATCAAACTCTTGCCATGTTGCGCTAACCAGTTAGAATCAATCAAAACAGTTTCGATGGCATTACAAACTGATGGACGTTGTGTTTTGGCATTCACGACTATATCGATTGCCATTTTCTCATCAGCAGATTCATCGATAAAGACATGGCAATTTCCTGCACCCGTTTCGATGACGGGTACTGTAGATTCACGGATCACAGTCTGAATTAACTTCGCACCGCCACGTGGGATTAAGACATCTAAATAGTCATTGAGTGTGAATAATTCTTTCGCTGTTTCTCGACTTGTATCTTCTATTAATTGAACACAATCAACTGGCAATGAACTTTTTTCAAGTCCTCGTTGAATGACACGCCATAGTGCCAAATTGGAATGTTTTGCAGATGAGCTTCCGCGCAAGACGACCGCATTGCCTGTTTTCAATGCTAGGGACGCAGCATCAATCGTAACATTCGGCCGTGCTTCATAAATCATAGCGATGACACCGATTGGCACGCGCTTCTTGACAATATGTAATCCATTTTCCTTATGGATTTCTTCCAGCGTTTCTCCAATTGGATCGTGTAAATCAATCAGTAGACGAACACCTTCCGCCATGGCTTCGATTCTTTCAGGCGTTAATAAAATACGGTCTAGAACCGCCGAATCGATGCCTTTTTCACGACCTTCTTCAATATCTTTTTTATTTTCAATGAGCAATTGATCTTGTTCTTCCATTAATTGCTCAGCAATCAATTGCAATGCGCGGTTTTTCTCTTCAGTTGTCGCCACGTTCAATACAATACTCGCTTCTTTTGCAGCCTTTCCTTTATCTCTAATCTCACTCATATTCCATTCTCTCCTTTGATTATACTTGTACCCAGCGGTCACGGTGAATGACTTCTAGCATGGGCTTGAATTCTTCCAGTTTATCCTTATTAGAAATCGTTTGTTTTAATTGCTCAGACGAATAAGTAACTTCACCTTTACCGATCAATCCATCTAAACCGAACACTTCCACTACTTCCCCAACCCCAAATTCACCTTGGACTTTAAAGACGCCGGCTGGTAATAAACTGCGTCCATTATGTACAATCGCTTCTTCAGCGCCTTTATCGACGTATAGACGTCCAGTCGATTCGGAATGAAGTGCAATCCATTGGCGGTTCGTATTGATCGTGTTGGCAGCAGGGCTGGAAATATACGTGCCGTCTCCATAACCCTTTAAAATATCTAGCAATTTTGATGGACCGCGTCCTGTTCCGATGAAGACCGGAACGGCTAACGTGTGAGCGGTTCTGGCAGCTAGTAACTTCGAACGCATACCACCAGTTCCGACTTTCGAGCCGGTATCATCAGCGCCACCAAGCAGTTCATCTGAAATTTCAACCAACTTCGTCAATCGTACAGCATCTGGATCTGTTCGTGGATTACTTGTGTAGATGCCGTTGACATCGGTTAAAATAATCAACTGATCCGCGTGCAGAAAGCCACTGACTAATGCGGATAGCATATCATTATCACCAAAAGTTAACTCGTCAATGGATACCGTATCGTTTTCATTAATAATCGGCATGATGCCACGGTCAAGCAATTCGGACATTGCCGCAAACGCGTTGCGGTATCGATCACGGTCGGCAAAGTCATGACGCGTCAATAAGATCTGTGCCGGTATGACTTTATGTGCGCTGAATCTTTCGATATAGGATTGTATCAACAAGCTCTGGCCTACTGCCGCTGCGGCTTGTTTACCTTTAATCGTCTGTGGACGGGAGGAATAGCCGAGACGCGCAAAGCCTGCCGCCACCGCTCCTGAAGAGACGACAATAACTTCATGCCCGACGTTCTTTAGCATTGCCAAGGCATCGACATGATCATTGAATTTTACCTGATCGATTTCTCCATTATCATTCGTTAACGAGCTGCTACCAATTTTCACAACGATTCGTTGTCTTTTCATATGAATTCTCCTGCCATTTCTACATATCATCTACTTTTATACAATAAAAAAGCCCAATCATCCCGATACAATCAGGACGAAAGGACGTAACTTCCGCGGTGCCACCATCATTGGATTCATCTTCACGAATCCCGCTTTCCTTCTAACGCCAAGGTGCGCGCCTGTGTTTACACAGGACTCAAAAGGCAGGTTCGACAAGGCATTGCGACGGAAACTTCCAGCCGATGGTTTCCGCTCTCTAACACATGCTATTTTATCTACTGGTCCTTCTTCGACGTTCCATATCATTTCCCCAATCATACAATATTCAGAGTAATTGTCAAGCAATGCTGCGTTACTTTCGTTGTAGCATCCGGTCTAACGCTTCGATCGCATCTGCAGAGGTAACTGCATCCACTTGTATAATATTTTGCTCCGTGCCTTCCATAATACTTTCAAGACTCCATAGTAAATGTGGTAAATCGATACGGTTCATTGTCAAACAAGGACACATTAAAGGATTTAATGAAATGATATCTAAGTCAGGATGATTTTCTATCAATCGATTAACTAAATTCATTTCTGTGCCAATCGCCCATTTTGTACCAGGTGCGGCCGCTTCAATTTGATCAATAATATACTTTGTTGAACCGTCATCATCAGACTTCATCACAACTTCATGTGAGCATTCGGGATGAACGATAATACGACGATCAGGATCATTTTCACGTAACTGACGAATATTTTCTACCGTGAAGTTTTCGTGAACCGAGCAATGTCCCTTCCACAATATCACTTGACACTCTTCGTTTTGCCCATCGTGTTCTAGAGTATCTGTAATTGGGTTCCATACCGCCATATGATCAAGAGGCACGCCGAGTCCATACGCTGTGTTACGCCCTAAATGCTGATCCGGTAAGAATAAAATTCGCTTTTTCTGTGTGAACGCCCATTGAACGATTTCTTTGGCGTTTGACGAGGTCACTGTTGCGCCGCCATTACGGCCAACGAATGCTTTGATTGCTGCCGTTGAATTGACGTACGTCAACGGCAGAATCGTATCTCCAAACCGTGCTTGCAAGTCAGTCCATGCTCGTTCCGTCTGGTAGATATCTGCCATATCTGCCATCGAACAACCAGCACGCATATCGGGTAAATATACTTTTTGATTTTCCGTTGTTAAAATATCTGCCGTTTCTGCCATGAAGTGTACGCCACAAAACACGATATGTTCCGCTTGTTCGTTCGCTGCGCAGATTTGTGCTAATTGCAAAGAATCTCCTGTAGCATCCGCAAATTGAATCACTTCATTCTTCTGGTAGTGATGGCCAGGAATAAATAATTTGTCACCTAGTGTTTGTTTAATCGCGCGAATCTTTTCTTCCATTTCAGTCACCGTGTAGTGTTTATACCGCTCGGGTAACATAGCGTTTGCCTGTTCTCTTACAAGATCCATCATCGACATATTCTTCAGTCCTCCTGCGTAGTAAGTTGTATAGTCGCACTAATATCAGCTGCAATAACGGAATGCGTTAGGGCGCCGACCGATATGTAATCAATTCCTGTCTTGCCGTAAGAGGCGATCGTATCTTCTGTAATCATGCCGGAAGCTTCGGTAATGATCTGTGCGGGTACGAGTGGTAACCAGTTCATAATTTCTTCTGGCATCCGGTTATCAAACATAATAATATCCACGTTTGCTTCGATAGCTTCTTGTAGTTGCGCTAGAGATTCAATCTCTACTTCTATTTTCACCGTATGACCTAAACGTGTTCTCAGTAGTTGCACAGCATTGGTAATAGAACCCGCATATGCCAAGTGATTATCTTTTAGCATCACTGCGTCATACAGACCATTGCGATGATTAAATCCTCCGCCTGTACGGACTGCGTATTTATCTAGCATGCGAAGCCCAGGAGCTGTTTTGCGTGTATCACAAATCCTTGTCTTCGTCCCCGACAATAATGCGGTTAGGTCCGCGGTTTTCGTTGCAATCGCACTCATTCGCTGGATACAATTCAGCACTACTCGTTCCGCAGTCAAAAGACTTCTGACAGGACCTTTCGCAATTGCAAGTACTTGTTTGTCTGTTATTCTTTCTCCATCTTCTACGAGACACGTGACTTCTATAGATGGATTCATCACGTGAAAACCTGTCGTGATGACATCTACTCCGCAAAATACTCCTGATGTTTTAGAGATGATTTGCATTTCACCTATCGCATCAGCAGGAAATAATGAATTAGCCGATAGATCACCATCTCCTACATCTTCTATGAAAAACTGTTCAAGCATTGAGACCAATTTGATTCTATTCATGTGCAGTCCTACGACCCTTCTCTTTACGTAGTGTCTTTACATCTATCTTTACATATAAACAGTTATATGACAAGATGAATATATTATTTATTGCAGGAGGTCATTCAATTGCATTACTTTGATTACGCTGCCACGACGCCTCTACGTGAGGAAGCCGCCTCAGTTTATGTGTCGGTCTCACAACAACAGTTTGGTAATACGACGAGCCTGCACGACGCAGGAGGGGCTGCACAAAATATCTTGACCCATAGCAGACAAAACCTATCTGTACTTCTTGGCGTGCGTTCTGAAGGGGTATACTTCACTTCAGGCGGTACGGAAAGTAACACACTCGCACTAGTATCTTTGGCTGAGTCGGCAAAGAACAAAGGACAGCATATTATTCTGTCTGCTGCGGAACACCCTTCCCTCCATTCGGCTGCAGCGTACCTTGAAGGACAAGGCTTCCAAATTACGATGATTCCTTTTACAACGAAAGGCATCATCAATTTACAAGCACTGGAAGATGCCATTACGGAACAAACGACTGTCGTCTCGGTGCAACATTGCAATCCAGAAATTGGTACAATTCAACCAATCCGATCCATATCGGAATTAGTAAAACCGAAAGGAATTTATTTACATAGCGACTGTGTACAATCTTTTGGTAAATTATCTGTGCGTGACATCTCTCCTTATGTAGACAGCTTGTCGGTATCTAGCCATAAAGTGTACGGCCCAAAAGGCGTTGGGGCAGTCTATATCGATCCACGTATTCGCGCAGTTCCACTATTTCCAGGGGCTACACAAGAGAAAGGATTCAGAGGTGGAACGGTGAACGTACCAGGAATTGCTGCATTCGTGACGGCAGCTGAACTGGCAAATACGAATGAAGCAAAGTATCGCGCATTACGCTCTCTGTTCATGAATATACTTTCTACACATCAAGATTTGTTCACTTTCTATACTAGTCCCCGGCCATCTGAACAACTTCCGCAAATTATCGGACTATGCGCCAAACACTCAGAAGGACAGCTTATTATGTTAGAATTAAATAGAAGAGGATTTTCGGTGTCGACAGGCAGTGCTTGTCAAGTCGGTCAGCAACAGTCATCTATGACGATGAGCGCGATGAATATACCCGCCCACTTGGCGAAAGGATTTGTTCGGATTTCATTTGGCGAGACATCGACTAGTGAAAACGTCACCCAATTAGCAAAAGCGTTGCTCGAAGTGGCGGTATTAGCACATACTGCACAAACCCCGATAGACATTTTATAGATAGCAGGTGAGAGTTTTGCGTAAAAAAGCAAAAGTGGCAGGAGAACAGCGCCGTGATTTAATTCTCCAGACATTGAAAGAAGCAAATCATCCCGTAACGGGTGCAGTACTAGGTGATTTGACAAAAGTCAGCAGACAAGTAATCGTCAGTGATATTAATTTATTGAAGGCAAAAAATGAACCTATCATGGCGACAAATCAAGGATACTTATATACACAGTCAACTAAAAAAGTAAAAGACGTGGAAAAAATTATTGTCTGCAAACATACGCCTAATCAAACGGAAGAAGAGTTGCATATATTAGTCGACCACGGCGTAACCGTGAGAGATGTCCGTGTAGAACATCCTGTGTATGGCGATGTGCGTGCATCCATCATGGTATCGAACCGGCAAGAAGTGAAGACATTCATTGAACAGATTCAACAGGCACAAGCTCCTTATCTATTGAATTTGGACGAGAGTGGCATTCATTTACACGCTATTTCCGCTCCACGAGCAGAACAACTACACGATGCAGAAGAAGCATTAAAAAAAGCGGGATTCCTAATTGAATAGGAATTCCGCTTTTCTATGGAAATAACCAAATACCGAATAAAGGACCTGCAAGTGCGCCGATAATGGCTGATAATGTCATGGCGACCGAGCTCATGGAAGCCGTTTGTTCTCCGTATTCTAGCGCTTTAGAAGTTCCAATTGCATGCGCACCGACCCCGAGACCGATGCCTTGACCAATCGCTGTATCAATTTTGAACCAGCGATTGATCCAAGGTCCCATAAGGATTCCAGCGAGTCCGGCGATTATGACCAATACCGTCGCTAGCGAAGGAATGCCACCGAGTTCTTCTGCTATTTGCATTGCTATTGGCGACGTAATGGATTTCGGTAAAATACTCGCTAAAAGTTCGGTTGAAAACCCAACGAATCTAGCTGCTAGGACACCTGTCAACATCCCGATAATTCCTCCTACAACGACTCCACCGAAGATCGGCAACAAATTTTTCTTGATGAGATTCCTCTGCTTATATAGCGGGATACAAAGTGAGACAATGGCAGGGCCAAGCAATGCATCGATCCATTTGCCTCCTACCATATACGTTTCATATGACGTATTGAATAACGATAATACGATAATAACTACGATAGTCGTTGTCAGAATAGGGACTAGAAAAGGGGAACGTAACCTGACGTAGACGGCGTTCATCACAAAATAAAGAATTACTGTTAACAATATCATTGTCAGGGCAAGCACTACTGTATTCATGAAAGAGTCCCCTCCTCTTTCACATGACGCTTGGCAATAGATTGGCTGACAAGACTTGCGACGACCATTGTGATCAATGTACTGCCGATTGTGATTAAGATCAGCAGACTTCCTTTGCCGGCAAAAACATGGCCATAATCCATCACACCAACCGTAGCCGGAATCAGATAAAGCGGCAAAGTCGATAGAAATACATACGCACCTTTTTCCACCCAGCGAAGTGGAATAACTTGGATCGATAACAGTCCCCATAACACAAGCAAACCGATAATGCTTCCTGGCAACGGAATGGATAGTTTCGCCCGTAAAAACTCTCCTGCTAGAAATAGTATGTATAAAAATCCTACTTGCAAAAGTGTAATGATAATTTTCACTCTAACACTTCCTTACCTAATTCTTATATGTAGATAAAAATGAATACTTCTTCATTATAGGGAATAGTCAGACAAAAACCAATACTTTCCTTATTATCACTGAATGGTAATCAGAATATTCTTCCTAGCGTTGACACTTTTATCCTACTCATGTATAGTGTAAGAAGCCGTATTGGGCAAGTTGTCAATAATAGGCTTGTACGTTACGCGTGGAGTTGGATTTCTAATTGCCGAGGAGGAATTATTATGCACCAAGGTAAAGTGAAGTGGTTCAGCAGTGACAAAGGATATGGATTTATCGAAGCGGATGACGGGGAAGACATTTTTGTACATTTTACCGGAATTACTACCGATGGATTCAAGACACTGGCTGAAGGTCAAACAGTTTCTTTTGAAGTAATTGAAGGAAATCGTGGTCCACAGGCGGCTAACGTATCGACTCTTGAGGATGAAGTGTAACCTCATCTCGGCGCAAAGAGCTGAGTTTCTAACATAAACAAAGCATCCACGCAGTTGCGGGATGCTTTTTTCATTATTTATTTGGAGGCCGTACTGATCTTGTTGATTTCTCTTCCAAGGAATTGCAGCTGGTCTCCTACAGTACAGTCGGATATACAAAATTGGTGAGCGCCTGTTTTGCCTCGTTCGTTTGTGAGTTGTTTTTTGACGTAACAACCTTCACAATATATATCGAGCAATTGATTAATTTCTTTCATAATAACTACTTTATCCATTAGAAAAGAACTCCCACCTTTCTTCCTTCTATTGTAAGTTGGCTGACGGGATGTTGCAAGTGTTTCTAAGTTTTTTACAATTGATTACCAGATTGGAGTGAAAAATTTTATGTTAGAAGTGTACATAGATGGTGCTAGCGCAGGTAATCCTGGGTTGAGTGGAATTGGTGTGTATATTAAAGGAGAAGGTCAAGATGTGCGGATTAGTGAGCCGATTGAGCCAACGAATAATCACCACGCGGAGTTTCAAGCGCTTGTGAGAGGTCTTGAAGAGGCGTCTAAGCTGACGACAGGTATGGTGTCTGTAAGGTCTGATTCGGCAGTGGTCGTGCAATCGATGGAAAAAGAATTTGTGAAGAACGAGCAGTATGCACCTCATTTGAAAGAGGCTTTGAGACTCGTAGCGACGTTTGACTTTTTCTTTATTAAGTGGATTGCGGACAGTACAAACAAGACGGCAGATACGCTTGCACGGCAGGCGATATTGATGCAGAAGAAGCAAAAGGAATAAACTGAATGAAATGTTTTGTTGTCATTTGAGAAACCCTCATTAAAAGAGTGTACTGCTACTGCTTTATTTTTATTCGCACAGGTCGTTCTTCATGACGACCTTCATGCAGGAGTTTTAGCCTGATTGAGCGGTAGCATTGATGCGAGAAATGCACACCGTGATAAGATAGTGGTTGAAACCCGTTGATCTGCGCTGCAGCCGGATGCGTGTCCTATGGGCGGGCGGTGAACCGTACCCCTCGCTTTGCTTGCTGGGTGTTTCATCTGTCAAAGCAAAGATGTGCTCCTTATCATACTTCTTATATATGGCCCGTTTCAGGAACAGTTCACCTTCTACAACTTCCTCTATTTGCTTTATTCATTCATCATGGTTGCACTATCATTTTCAACTTCAAAAATCAAAAACTCCTCATCTTCTTCAACTACTACTTTTTCATATTTAATCTCTTTGTCAATTATCATTTCAAAGTAGTTCATTTCGTTATTCAATTCAAAAACTGAGCATTGATCAAATCGAACATCACCAATAAAAATCGCTCTTATTTTCATTGGACTTTCCTTCTCACAGTTTAAATTACAAAGTGGCGCATTTATTTAACGTCAAACCTCTCTACACTTCCACACCATTATACCAAAGATATCCAAATGTATTTCGAAAATAAAAAAGCACCGCAAAACGCGATGCTTCACTTGGTATTTAAAATTTGACGCACAGGCAGATATTTTCTACTTACTGTCGTTCATCTTTGTTATCTTGACTTCATAATAAAGCATATGTGTAGTCGGCGCTTTCACGTCTACCGTATAGCGTACTTCTTTTCCGTCAGTTAAGCGGACTGTTGCGATAAAGTTGCCGGTCTTGTTGACACGAATGAACACATCCGGTGAATCAGTATATCTTTCAAAAGGCATCTTATCGGATAGGACCTCTCCATCCGTATGCACCAAACGAACGTTTTCAACCTTTTCACCCGCTGCTAATTTCAGTCGTGCCCGTGTCTTTAAGATTTCAGATGGGTATTGAAGCTGTATCTTCAATTTACCGTCAACCTTTTTCACATCCACATAATATTTATGGTAATACCGTTTGATATTTTGCGCTTCCATACCATAATTACCACCGATTTGAATAGTTCCCCTTCCCTCTTTAAGCGGAGTCAATTGCAAGCGATCACCTGTATAACCTGCTGACGTCTGTCTTCCTTTAATGATTGCGGCATGATAAATCTCAGAGTTCGGAATGAATTCATCTGTATCTTCATCCGTCATGATTTCCGAGAATCGCAACATGGTCCCCGAGTTTTCTCCTTGCGTTTTTATTGAATAGGTCTCAGGGTGCACGCGCTCCGTTATCAGCATCAGTTTAGAAGCTTGTCCTCTCGTCACAAATTCATTGATACCGAATCTCTCCGGTGTAACGCCTGTTGTAATGCCGAGTTTATAAAGATTTAACACATTGGCACCATGAGAGTTAGTGGATTTCACATCACGGAATGGATTCTCCTTAGCAATGAAATCAAAGCGCGGCAGATCATACGCTTTAACAAGAATAGAAGCCATTTGTCCACGTGTTACAGGATCATTCGGACCGAAACTGCCGTCCGCATAGCCTCCCATTATTTCAAGTTCTGCAAGCTTTGCGATGGAATTGTAATAACCATTCGCTTTCGAAACGTCTTTAAATCCTGGTTCCTTTACGAAGTAATCAGGGTTTTCTTTTAGCAACTTCACTATAATCGCCGCAACTTGTCCGCGGGTGATCGGATTGCCGGGTTTGAACATTCCGTCCGGATATCCCGTAATAATATGACGTTCAGCCAATTCATTGACCGCCTCCGCAAAGTGCTTTGTTTCGGGTACATCTGTGAACTTCTGGTTACTTGCAGCCATACTTGATAATGGTAAGCTGAGGGCGAGAGCCACCGTGCCGAATGTCAAAAATAATTTCTTCATCATGTCGCTTCCTTTCGCTTGTGTATTTGTATATCCACGTACAGACGCAGATTTACGTAAATAGTTTCAAAGCTTTTTATTTATTTCATTAAAAAAATGCCCAGCAACTTGCTAGGCACTTCTTTCATCAATTGTAAACGTATCAAGTCTAGATACGATTCAGAATTGTTGTTAAGTTGTGTGATGCATAGTTGGACGCGATAACAGATGTTAACTTCTCAGTCCACGGCCTTTTTCAATCAAATTCCAATTGATTACATAAAGCACAATGACAAAGGTAATCGAAATAAGTATAGAGAATAAAATCGGAACATCGATTACACCAAGAATCCCGAATCGGAATCCAGATATCATATAAACAATCGGGTTGAACTGGGATACAACCTGCCAAAAGGGTGGCAACATAGAGATGGCAAAGAACACGCCGCCTAAGTAAGTCAATGGCTGAAGAATAAACGTAGGAACAATAGACACATCGTCAAATGATTTTGCAAAAATACCGTTCAACAGGCCTGCCAAAGAAAACAAAATAGATGTCAGTAAAAATGTTAAGATGACCATGCTCCAAGAGTGGACTTGTAATGGAACAAAAAACAGAGAAATAATTGTGACCAGTATCCCCACCAGAATACTTCTTCCTAGTCCTCCAATGACAAACCCCCAGATAATAATATGAGTCGGTACAGGAGCAACTAATAGTTCTTCGATGTTCTTTTGAAACTTTTGCGAGAAAAATGATGACGAGACATTTGAGTAGGAACTGGTGATGACTGACATCATAATCAATCCAGGAACTATAAACTCCATGTAGGAGAAACCTTCCATCTCTCCAATTCGTTCACCAATCAAATTCCCGAAAATGATAAAGTACAAGGAAGTTGTAATAACTGGCGGGACCAGTGTTTGGATCCAGATTCTAAGATAGCGGTTCGTTTCTTTGAGCGCTAAACCTTTTAATGCTGTTAGATATAATTTAAACATATGTATCCTCCACTACGCAGTTTCTTCTGTAAGTTTTAAAAATAACTCTTCTAATCGATTGGACTTATTGCGCATAGATAACACTTTAATCCCTTGTTCTGTCAATTGGTTAAACACTTCGTTGATCCCTTGATCACGCGCTACCTCTACAGAAAGAGATCCATCGTCCATGAGCTCACTAGTATAACCTTTGATCACTGGTGCTTGTCCTGAAGAATCGATATCTAAAATAATTGTTTCATACTGGAGCTTAGCGAGCAATGATTTCATACTAGTATCTTCAATCAGCTGCCCTTTTTGAATGATTCCGATGTTTCGACACAACATCTCCGCTTCTTCCAAGTAATGTGTTGTCAAAATAATCGTCGTGCCATTTTCATTCAACTCTTTCAGAAACGTCCACATCTCTCGTCTCAATTCAATGTCTACACCGGCAGTCGGCTCATCAAGAATAAGTAGACGCGGTTCGTGCATCAATGCGCGTGAGATCATCAGTCGGCGTTTCATCCCTCCAGAAAGCATCTGTGCCTGAACATTTCGTTTCTCCCATAAATCAGACTGCTTCAAGTATTTTTCGCTACGCTTTAGTGCCTCTTTCCTTGATACGCCGTAATAACCCGCCTGATTCAACACAATTTGCTGGACGGTTTCAAAAAGACTAAAATTGAACTCTTGGGGAACTAGACCGATCTGCAGCTTGGCTTGCATTAACTGCGTGTCCATATCATAGCCGAAGACTTTCACTTTTCCTGATGTCTTATTGACGAGTGACGTCACAATCCCAATAGTCGTAGATTTGCCGGCACCATTAGGACCCAAAAGAGCATAAAAGTCCCCTTCTTCCACTTTCAAATCAATGCCACGCAAAGCCTCGACACCACCAGCATAGACTTTTTTTAAGTCTTTAATTTCTAATGCGTATGTCATTCTTATTATCTCCTCACGATCTTTTTAATCAGCTGCATGTAATTATCCATTTGCCAGTATACCACTCCTATGTTAAAGGCACCAGGTTCCAACACCAGTCTGAATAGTGTTCGAATCTGGTATTTTCAACAAAAATAAACTCCAATAAAGTACCCCCCTGATACGATTATCGAAAACGGGTACTTTATTGGAGTAACATTACTTACTGTCGTTCATTTTTGATATATTGACTTAACGTGAATGTTTGAACATTCATGATAGTTTCTTGCACAGGTACATTAAGCAAAACTACTCCCCAAGCGACTGATACTCTGCTGCAAGACCTTTTTGAACGCCTGGTCGTTTCGCAATGCGATGAGACCATTCCAAGAGATGGGTATATTCATCCATGTTTAAAAATTCATAAGAGCCTTCATACAATTTTCCTAAAGCTAAACGTCCGTACCAAGACCATATCGTAATATCTGCAATAGTATAGGTATCGCCAGCGATATAAGAACGTTGAGCTAATATTTTATCTAGTAAGTCTAATTGACGTTTCGTTTCCATAGTAAAACGATCAATTGGGTATTTCATAGGCTCTGGTGCATAAGCAAAAAAGTGACCAAACCCTCCACCAACATAAGGACCCGACCCTATTTGCCAGAATAGCCAATTAAGGGTTTCTGTCCGTCCATGAATATCTGTGGGGATCAGCTTATTAAATTTCTCAGCCAAGTAAAGCAAAATTGACCCTGATTCAAAAATTTCCACACGTGGACTTTGACTTTGATCGACTAGGGCTGGGATCTTAGAATTAGGATTGATCTTGACAAAATCTGAACCAAATTGTTCGTCGGCTCCAATATTGATTGTATACAAATCATAGTCTGCACCATCGACATCCAACTCTTTTAATTCTTCCAGCATAATCGTCACTTTAATACCGTTCGGCGTTCCCAGTGAATAGAGTTGGAACGGTGCCTCTCCGACTGGTAGTTTTTGTTCGAAACGTTCACCGGCTGTCGGACGATTACCACCTCTATTCGAATTCTCTACTTCCCACTTCCACACATTTGATAATTCATATTTTGTCATCTCTACACTCCTCCTACTATCTATTTAATAACTCCATCATACTAACAGTATAAAACTATTCCTAATATTTAGTTTACCATCTATAATTCTTTAACCTTCAACGTCAGTATACCAAAGATATCCAAAAATATTTCAAAAATAAAAAGCACCGCAAAATGCGATGCTTCACTTGTGATTTTACTATTCTCTACCTAACTAAACGAGTCAGACATAAACCCATTTAGCCTTGTGACACTTTCATAAAGCTAACGTTTTGTTTTTCAGAGTCATATAACACCCATTCCCTAGAGCCCACTACAGCTCCCACGTTGACAACAGTTCGTGAACCCCTCACTGATATCTTGTCGTTCCAGTTAATGGCTACGGGTTTTCCATCGCTCATAAAGCTTGATCGGTGGGTATGTCCGTGAAAGACTAGGGGTGCTTCTGGTAATTGCTCAGCAAGCCACGCCTCCGCTTCGTTATGCGGCCATTGGTGTCCATGGATGACAACTGCCTGATCTATCTTCAAAGTCTCGGGTAAGTCGTTCAAGAAGTTCCGAATAGGTTCCATCTGCTTTGTCAGCAACAGAATACGTTCTTCTTGATTGCCGTAGATGGACGGAAAAGTGAATAGCTCATCGATGCCATCCGGGTGTTTAATCACTTCTTCGACAGTAGGGTAAATTTGTCCATGAAGGTCTTTTTTGCTGACCGTGCATTCGTATAAATCGCCCGTCCCAATGAGAGTTGCTTCGGGTGCTTTATCGGCAATTTGTGCCAGTACAGCTTGCAAATCTTCTTTCGATGAATGAATATCTCCGAGTAATGCGTATTGCATCGTGTTTCAACCCCTTATTGCGGTTTCGATCGGTGCGTCGTCTTTGGAAATCCAATCGCTGAAACTGCCGACATATAGTTTTACATTTGGATAGTCCAGTTCTTTAAGTGCTGCGAATAAAGGGGAAGCCGTTACACCGCTGCCACAGTAGACCATCACATCATCTTCAGGTGATACGACTTGTTGTAATTGTTCTTTCGCTTGCTGCACATCATATTGTCCGTCTTGCTTCAATTGTTCCCAATCGAAGTTTCGCGCTGTCGGTATATGGCCTGCTTTATGGTAAAGCGGCTCTTTTTCTCCGCGATAACGAACTTCAGAACGTGCGTCGACAAGCTGTGACGCTCGATTGCCCGCCACCACTTCTTCGACTTCACTTCTACTTGCGTATAGATGCTCTTGCCACTGCGGTTCCACCGTTGAGCGCGCAGGCGTAGCAGAGTCACTTGTTACATCTACAATTTCGCGTAATTCAGCATATCCTTCTGTTACGACCTGCACATCCGTGAAACCTCCATACTGCAACATCCACCAAGCACGTGTTGCAAAAGGACTTCCACCATCGTCATAAACCAAAATAGTATCTGTACGTTCCAGTCCGCTTTTACGGAACAGCTCAGTCAAGTGTTCAGTAGTGGGCATCGGATGACGTCCACCTTCTAAAGATGTGCCAGATAGATCTTCTGCTAAATCCCAATGAATCGCGCCTTTTACGTGTTCTTTTTGATAATCAAGTTTGCCACGCTCTTCATCTTGCAATGAAAAGCGCGCATCGATCCATTTCGCATGACTTGTCTCTATATCGTGAATCGATACGAATACTTGCGTCATTGAACCAACTCCTCTTGACGGATTTTTTCATACGTTTTCTGCCATTGTTCCAGCTGTTCCGAACCATCAAGCAATGTACGCTCCGATTCGATTTGTACTAGACTTTCCTGTAACAAATGAACGCGTAGTGCTTCTGCTTCATCGTCAATCCATAAGTCTGCCCACTTCTCAATACGTTCTTTCTGATCGCCAAGATAGCTGGACGCGTCTTTTTTCAATGTTTCTTCTAGCTTCGCTTTCAAGATATCGCGATCACCGCGCTCAAAAAACGACTTTTGATTTTTGAACGATTTATTGACTGCGCTGTATTTCAAAGGATCTTCATATGGCGTGTCAAATGACAGCATTTCTTTGTCGTTCGGCTCATAAGGAGAAGGCACGATCGACTGGTCCATATCAGATAATGAACGAACTTCCATACGTTGACGTTCTAACAATTGTTTCTTCATGTACTGAAGAATACGCAAATTCGTTACTTTCAATTCCTGCGTTAAGTCAAAGCCTACCATATTGACCGTTTCCGCCAATGCAATTTTCAATGCTTTGTCCGATGAATTTTTCGCGAATGTAGACGGACTATATCCCTCTTTGAAGAAATCACCGAAACGTAAGAATACACGTTGCAAAATATAGTAGACGAGTTCACTTAATTCATCTTGAGTGGATTTCACTAAAATCTCACTTGCGCTCTTTTCAAAACGCTCTTTAATTGCCATTTCAGCAGTCGCGAGCTCTTCCAATCTCTCCGCCTTACGTGAGCGGTTCTGGATCGTTCTGTCGATCAATGATGCTAGACGATCGATTGTTTTCGTAGTTTCTTCTTCTAGCGCCTGCACGACTTGTGCACGCAGATCATGCTCGAGGAATGAATAGAATTTCTCTTCAAAGTCGACCATCAATGGATTCGGTTGTTGTGTTAACTTCCCTTCCAAAGCTTCAAGACTTGAAATACCGTGCACCCGTGGATTACGGATTCCGAATTTCTGTAATTCATTCGCAACGAAGCCTTTTACTTCTTCGCCTTCTTCTTCATTCGAAGCCAGGTCGATTGCGTTGACGATAAAGAACATTTTATCGAGTTCGAATGCATCTTTTACACGGCCCAGCTGAATAAGGAATTCACGGTCGGCACGTGCGAATGCGTGGTTATAGTACGTAACGAAAAGAATCGCATCGGCATTACGAATATATTCAAATGCTACGTCGGTGTGACGCGCGTTGATGGAGTCCGCTCCCGGTGTATCCACCAATGTAATACCGTGGCGAGTTAACGGACAGTCATAGAAGAAGTCGATAGAGTCGACGAAACAGCTGCGCTCCTCTTGTGCAACGAATTTCGTAAACTCTTCACGCTCTACCGTCAACGTCGTACCGAGTGCAGCCGTATATAATGGATACCCTCTCTGGAATGCGCTGATGAACGACTTATGGATGTGCAAGTTCTCGTCTTCAAGTGGTTGTTTCATTGCAGCATCCGTTTTATTGAAGGCATCTTCAAGTGAAGAAATATCGATACCGAGTGCACCGAATGACAACGCTACGTCTTCTGTCATCGTGGCTACATCCTTCAAGTGGATATCTGCAGTATTATGCACGTGTGTTTCACTTACTGGACGAATTCGGTTGATCGCAGCCGTTGTTGGATTCGGTGAAACAGGCAACACCTTTTCGCCAATCAACGCGTTAGAAAATGAAGATTTCCCTGCACTGAATGCGCCAAACAATGCAACTGTGAATTCTTGTCCTTTTAAGCGATCTGCTTTCGTCATCAAATACGATGCCGTTTCTGCAAATCCTGGAATAGATCCGACTGATTCGGCGATATGCTGTGCATGAACAATCGCTTTTTCTGAATCGACAATTTGACGTTCCTCTTCCACTACTTCTTCTACTTCTTCAGCAGTAGTTTCTTGCTCTTCTACTTTCGCTACATAATCAATTGTTTCGATTTTCTTAGGCTGTTCCCATTTGGCAACAAGTTGGTCGCGCCCCATACGTGTCGGCGCAGATGGATTGGCGATTTCTTTATCGACCCATTCCATACGCTCTTGCCACTTATTCATTTCTTTCAGTGCATCTACTTTTTCTTGCAACATCGCAATGGTTTCAACAAGAGGTCCTGATTGCTCGCCGCCGGATTTTTTCGCGATGACAGACATATCTTGTTTCCATTTATCCGTTTTACGCTTATACACTAAATGAATAGCACGCTTCATTTGCTCTGCGTAATTTAAAATGGTTTCACCGGTGATCACTTCTTGAACATGCAGTTGCTCATCCACTTCGTCAAACGGTAGTGTCAGGTCCATATTATCAATCTTAAGTGAACGCTCATCGGTTAAAATTCCTGCTAGTTTCAATGAACTTTTCATCAATGACTTCATATAAATCTCGATTTGTGTGTGAGCCAGACCTGAAATATTATCATTTAACTTTTGACGACGTTTCTCACGCTCTTCTGCCGTCTTCTTCGCGCCAAATAGTAAACCGACTTTGAATTTCGGTGACTTCGCTTCCAAATGATCTTTCAGTAATTCTCTCGTTTCAAACGGAGCAAGGCCCGCGTTCGACAACAATTCATTGCGTTCTTTCTCGAAATTCACATAGAATTCGTCACCTGAGACTAGTTCTAGACGTTTTTTCGCATCCTTCAAATCTTGATTCAACTCTTCAAACTGATCCCACTCGGATTCGCTAAGAATTTCCGAATGGTTCTCCTTCAAGTCATCTACTTGCTGCTGAAGATATTTCATATGCTCATCTTTTAATTTCAATAAGGATTGCTCAACATTCTGTTCAAAGTTCTCTTCGCGGTGTTCAATCGAACCATCCACAATTGCTTTAACTTTTTCAAAATCATTATGCGGGTGATCCAGTTGTTTCAATGACGTGTAGAAAATCCCTTTTGGCTCTACCCCCCATAACTTGAACGAATCTTCAACCGACTTTTTGAACTCATCGAATGATAATTCACTGTCACGATGCTTATCAATCTGGTTGATAATTAAATAAACGTTGCTATTATAACGCATCAATTCTTTTGTGAAACGGAAATTCATTTCAGATTGTACATGGTTATAATCCATCGTATAGAATACGAGATCCGCTAAATGCAATGAAGACTCTGTAGATAATCTATGTGCATCATCTGTAGAGTCGACGCCTGGTGTATCCATTACTGTAATGCCTTCTGGTAAATTGGATTCAGTATGACCAATTTCAACTAATGAAACTTCAGCCCCGTCCTTACTGTACGCTTTCACGCCTTCAGAGAAACCATGACCGCTAAATTTCACTGCACTGCCATCGACACGATGGATAATAGCATAATCCTCATCCGCTTTATGCACCTTCACAATATTTGCACTTGTCGGAATAGGGCTAGATGGTAAAAGGTCGTCTCCTGTTAATGCATTGATTGTCGAAGATTTTCCTGCCGAAAAGTGTCCAGCAAAAGCAATTGTATATTCTTTGTCGATTATTTTATTAGCAAGTAATGTCGTCTTTGCTTTGCGTTCATCATCTTCATTATTTGAAAAAATTTGTCCATATGTAGCTGATTGCTGTAAATACTCATGATTTGTAGACATAATCGTCGTCCTTTCAATTTAAACTCATCTCATCATACCATTAATGCGTGAAAAAATAGATAGTTACTTTATAAGTATTACTTTTATAATGGAGAAAGCATTATACACCTATTCTCTAGGTAATTATGTTAGCCAATTTCGAAGATTTTGATTGAACAGTGACAGTTTAACTATTCACCGAAAATTTAACTAGTCTTTTGGACATGTTTGGTGATATGATTGAACTAACAACTTGTTCGGGAAAGGGTGTTCCTTTAGATGGATACAGCAACAAATGTACAAAAAGTGTTAAATGCAACGATTGCTTCCCTCACTACTGTAGTTCCATTAAAATTCCAAGTACTTTCTCCTGCCCTTATACAGCAACCGTATGAACAACGTGAAATCAGTGTATTGATCGGTCTAATTGGAAATATTAAAGGTCGTTTAATTGTAGAGCCTACACATTCCATTATCAGTGAAATTGGTCTAGCTATGTTCGGTATGCAAATTGAAGGAGATATGGCTGAGTCATTCACTGGAGAACTTGGAAATATGATTGCAGGAAATCTTTGTACGGTATTGGAAAAGGATGATTTAACGTTAGATATTTCACCGCCCACGGTCATGACAGGACAAACTAAATTTTATGGCTTTAAGCAAGCATTTAAAATTCCTGTGAAATTTGAAGATGGCCAGACTTTAAATTTATTGCTTACCATTGACGAAGAACGATAACAGGCAAAAAAGCGTGTAGATGTCGGAATTCCGACGTCTGCACGCTTTTTCTATCCTGTTCAAGAGAATGGTACAGGCAGCACACGTTCAATCACCGGCAATAATTCTATATTCTCCGGTTTTACAAATAGATGAATCGAACCGTAATCATCGCTCGTTCGAATTAATCGACCAATTCCTTGTCGCAAACGCAACAGCATAAAGGGTAATTCCACTTCATCAAACGGATCTTCGGCATATTCTCTTCTAGCTTGGAATAATGGATCATGCGGTGGAAACGGCAAATCGAAGATAATGACACGAGTCAGCGCGTCATTTGGTAAATCCAGACCTTCCCACAAATGATACGAGAAGAAGACAGGGACTTTACGTTGCTGGAAGTCTTTCACCAATGAAGATAGTGAACGTTCCCCTTCATACGTCACCATGACGCTTTGTTCAAGTGGTAATTGATCGTATGCTTCCATCATGGATTGCTTGGAATTGAACAATACCAATGTCTGTTCCTCTTGTTCCAATAACTCGGAAAGGCGTGCGATGTTCTCATTCGTATTCCCTTGTTCCAAATGAATTTTCATGACATTTTCATAGTCGAATGGCGATGCGATAGAGAATGATTGATAATCTACTATTCCTAAACTGTATGCTAAATAATCAAATGATTTCTCAACTGACAATGTAGCAGACGAGAAAATAATTGGCATAGTTCCTGTAAATAATTTCTCTTTCAAAATAGACGTTACAAGTCTTGGCATAATGAGCAACGTACTTTCTTCGCGACGATTTTCAAGCCAATCTACCGCGTCGTTGTCGCCTGCAAATAGCTCCATTGAATAGATATATTGCTCCAAATATTCTTCGACAATTTTTAAGTCATATTCAGGAATTACATATAATTCGCCTTCAAAAACAAATTCTTCAAGAAGCTCATTGGATAATGAGACGGCTGTTTTAGCAAGCTTCATCATATCTTGATTCTTTTCGATAGTGAGCCGTTCATTATCATTTTGCGTAGCATTACTTTTCAACTGTTTGAAAAACAGTTCATGCGTCTCGAGCAATTGCTCCATTAACTGCAATGTTTTCTCTCGGATGCCATCCACCATAATACGTTCAAGCAAGTTGATAATCGTTTGTTCTTGCACCTCATACGTCAACGCACGCTGAGCGGAATACTCAAGTAAATGTCCTTCATCAAAGACGACCATCGATACTTCAGGTAATAAAGGCAACTGCCCTTGTCTAACACGTGATTCTTTTGTCCACAAATGTTCCATATAGAAGTCATGTGAGCAAATGATCAAGTCTGCAGCTTCACGATAATGATTACGATGAATCGTTTGCCCGCAACGATTACGAATATCACAAGCCGCACATTGCATGATCGGGTGGTAATTGATCATTTCCCACTCATTGTCAGCCAAATATGGATAATCTGAACGCTCGCCATAAGGATATACCGATTGCAATGAACGCTCCGCATGCACGAACTCTGGTAATTGATCTTCGACTAAATCGACAAAGTCTTCGTTCGTCTTCATGCTCGTTTCTTCTAGACGTTTTAGACAAATATACTGATTTCGTGCTTTCGCTAAACGGACGTCCACTGTCATATTAAGTGCCGTACTCAATTTCTGAATATCGCCTTCTTCTTTGATCAATTGATCGATCAGTGTTTCATCTGCACAGGAAATCACTGCTGGTTTACCTGTATAACGTGCATACGCAATAGCCGGCAATAAGTACGCAATCGTTTTTCCCGTACCTACTCCTGCCTCTGCAAGCAAGACGTTTTTTTCTTTCAGCGCTTTTTCTATTTGAAATGCCATATAAATTTGCTCATCACGGCATTCGAATCCTTTTTCTGTTAAATCATCATATAACGTATCCCCGAGCCAATCGTTGAGAGATTCATAAAATGTTTGACCTTTATCCAACTCAAATGGAATTTTTGTACTCATAGTAACTCCTCCTGAATGCAAGCGAAAGGAAGAGGGATCTTCTCCTCTTCCTGCCCGTCTAATTATGAACGCTGTCCCCAGAACTGATATAAATCAGTACGGATGAAGCCGTTGAATAGTTTACGTTTTTTTGTTGCACGTTTGCCGTACATCGTTTCATAGTTTTCAAGTGAAGATAAAATATATACGGACCATGATGGATATTGTTTCATAATCTCACCAAGCACCTCTGCAATACTTTCTGCTTCTTCCACTTCACCAAGTCGTTCACCGTATGGCGGATTGGCGATCAAAACTCCATTTTGTCCTTCAAGTCTCAAATCACGCACGTCTCGCTGTTCGAATGAAATCAAATCTGTAAACCCGGCTTCCATAGCATTTCGCTGTGCCACAGAGACGATATTGTGATCTACATCAAAGCCACGAATATCAAGTTCCAAATCATACTTCGCAACGTCTTCTACTTCTTCGCGAACACGATCCCATACATCCGCTTTCATCCAAGGCCATTCTTCACTTAAGAATGAACGATTATAACCTGGCGCTAAATTTTGTCCAATCATCGCTGCTTCAATAGCAATCGTACCTGAACCACAGAATGGATCTACAAATGGACGATTCGGGCTCCACTTAGAGAGTTTTACGAGTGCAGCTGCCATCGTTTCTTTCAGTGGCGCATCCCCTTGAGCCATTCGATAGCCGCGCTTATGCAAGCCTTGGCCACTGGAATCTATTGTCAAAATTACTTGATCTTTTACTATAGATACTTCTAATTTGAAAAGCGGACCTGATTCACTTAAGAATCCAGTGCGTTTATATGCGCTATTCAATCGTTCCACAATCGCTTTTTTCACGATCGCCTGACAGTCAGGTACGCTGAATAATTTTGACTTGACGGATTTACCTGAAACCGGGAAAGCGGCATCTACCGGCAAGAACTCTTCCCATGGTAAAGCTTTCGTACGTTCGAATAATTCATCAAACGTAAAGGCTTTAAATTCGCCCACAATAATTCGTACACGGTCGCCCACGCGCAACCACATATTCGCTCGAGCGATTGCTTCCTCGTCACCCGTAAAATAGACTTTTCCGTTCTCTGTCTGGCAGTCATAGCCAAGATCTTTTATTTCAGACGCAACGATGGATTCAAGTCCCATCGCAGCGGTTGCTACTAATTTGTATTCACTCATGTTTCAACACTCCATTCTTTGCATCTGGTCAATATGTTTCTTCCGTCATCGGAAAGGTATATGTATACGTTCGTTTCTATAAAAAGAAAAACTCTCCCAAAACTGTAGGAGAGCTAATTGTAAGGTAAATGCCATAGAATATTCTGTAAGCCATGTTTTGTTCTTCGGTACTCAAACGGCTCGCGCCTCGTACTTGAAGTGGTAATCATCTATCTACAGACAATTGCCTGTTCCTTCCTCCATTGAATTCTTTCGGAAGAACGCCCCTACCATAATTTGGGTTTCTCACTCGTGGGGTTTACCCGTTCCACTCGACATGTTTCCATGCCGACTACGTCACTGTGGCACTTTCAGAGAATCTAGTCCATATCCGAAGACTTAGGAGTTATTCTCGCCATCAATGCAGATGCATTGCCCCGGCTTATTTTTTCACCGAGCACGAACACTACGGTCATCTCAGATCCGTGTGAGCATGGACTTTCCTCTACAACCGAAGTTGCAGCGATTACCTAAATACTCTCTATGGCACTCCTGAGTATACACCAAATCAGTTCATTATACAATGGATACGATTGGAATGAGTTAAATTAAATGTTTGGAGTGAAATGGAGAATGGTTTGGATGGTTACATATAGATTACTTACTGGTAGTAGTAAGTGACTTACTGTTATCTTAGAAATTTTTTCAGTTTGAGAGCAGATTGAGTTCGGAATCTGGTGTAGATATAGTGTGGATTGAGCGGTTGGATATAGTTGATGAGCGGTTAAAGTTTGATATAGAGCAGATACAAGTGAGGTATGAGCGTTTATTGTAAATTAAGAGCGGTTGAAGTGAAAGTATGAGCGCTTAAGCGAATTAATGAGCGCAGACGAGTTCACTTACATTAATTCATCACCTTTCCAACTGAAAACAATACAAAAATTGATCGGAAAGCATAAGCGGAACGTTGGGTGTAGCTATTTGCACTGCAACTCGCCTCTCCGATACAAATGTCTGTCTCTCCCCACCCATTTTCCTAAATTACATAGTGTAACTTCTGTAAAACAGGGAAATCAGCTAGCAAGACTACTATTTACTGTTTGAAGGAGGGCTTTTATATGAAGGAAATCAAAGATGAGATTGTTTTGCGTGGACTACGAGAAAACAATTTGAAGGATATAGATTTAAATTTGCCAAAGGAAGAGATTACGGTGTTTACTGGCTTGTCAGGATCGGGCAAGAGTTCGGTCGTGTTTGACACGTTGGCGACGGAAAGTAGACGGCAGATGACGTTAAATTATCCGCTTTATGTACGTAATCAAATGCCTCGTTATGAACGACCACGTGCTGATTTAATGCAGCATTTAAGCCCAGTTATTGTGGTAGAGCAAAAGCCGGTTGGAGGTAATACTCGCTCGACGGTTGGGACGTATATGGACATTCATCCATTGATTCGTCTATTGTTCTCTCGCATCGGTACGCCAGCAATTGGCTCAGCTACTGATTTCTCCAGTCAAAGCTCCTTTGGTAAATGTCCAGAATGTAATGGGTTCGGTGAAGTAGTGTACCCTGATTTACATAAAATTATCGACTTGGATAAGTCACTTCGAGAGTACGCTGTACAGTTTAAGCCATTGTCCCCTTCCGGTTGGCAAGGTAGATGGATGATGACAGGCGGATTATTCGACCCCGATTTACCCATTAAAGACTACCCGCAAGATCAGTATAATTTATTGATCTATGGACCACCTGAAGGGGAAAGAGTATTTGCGCCATTCCATACGAAAGATGGCCCACATGATCATGAGTGGGATGGTTTGTTACCTAGATTTGTACGTCTATATATTAATCGAGATATTACGAAACTCAAACAAACGTCACAAGAAGATGTACTGGCTGTATCGACACATACACTCTGTCCTACTTGTGATGGCTCAGGATTAAATCCAGAAGTGTTGAAGAGTAAAATCAACGGTTTCAATATTGCTGAATACGATAAATTGGAACTAACAGAGCTTCTACCCGAACTGAAAAATATACAAGATCCTTTAGGTGAGTCTATTGCACAACAGGCGATTCCCAATATACAGCAATTGATTGATTTGGGACTTGGCTATTTAAGCCTGTCACGAAAAATGGGAACACTTTCTGGTGGAGAAGCGCAACGAGTAAAAATCGCACGACATTTAGGAAGCAGCTTAAACAATATTAGTTATATTTTTGATGAGCCAAGTGCAGGTCTTCATCCAGAAGAAGTGGATATGTTAATTCAGATGCTCAAAAGTCTGAAAGCTAACCATAATACCGTCATTGTGATTGAACACGATTTATCCGTTATAAAGGTAGCGGATGAAATTGTGGAAATGGGTCCTGGTGCAGGTACAGCAGGCGGTGAAATCGTTTATCAAGGGAAACCTGATGGATTAAAGAATGCTTCTGCATTAACAAAACTGGATCACAAATTAGAAATCAATCAGCACCCACGTCAGTCAAACGATCATTTTGTCGTTACTAGGGCGAATAATAATAACCTCAAGGATGTATCAATTGATATTCCTCAAAACGTTCTCGTTTCTGTCTGTGGCGTATCAGGTTCAGGTAAAAGTTCTCTCTTGTTTGAAGCGTTCTCTGCAAAATATCCCGATATAATTAAAGTAAGCCAGGGCCGAATCGGAATTTCTAGCCGTTCTACGCTAGCTACGTATATGGGAATCATGGATGATATCCGGCAGATCTTGGCGAAAGAAACAGGACAGCCAGCCGGTTTATTTAGCTTTAATTCATTAGGCGCTTGCCCAGTATGTGACGGGAAAGGTGTCACCACTCCAGACGTGGCATTTGCGGACCCGGTAACCGTTGTTTGCGAGGCTTGTGGTGGACTGCGCTATTCCGATGAAGCTCTTTCTTACGTATACCGCGGGAAAAACATCGCGGAAATCTTGGAATTGACGGTAGATGAGGCGAAAGAATATTTTGTCATGCCGAAGATAGTAAAAAGGATGGATATGCTGGATGAAGTCGGATTAAATTATCTCACGTTAGGACAAACGACAAGTTCATTGAGTGGTGGGGAAATACAGCGACTTAAACTGGCGAGCCACTTACAGAATGAAGGACAAATCTATCTATTAGACGAACCTTCATTGGGATTGCATATGAGTGATAATGGTAAGCTACTTGAATTGTTCCAGAAACTTGTAAACAAAGGGAATTCGGTCATAATCATTGAACATAATCTAGATTTCATTGCAGCTAGTGACTGGGTAATTGAGCTAGGTCCAGGCGGCGGAAAACGTGGTGGAACCGTTCTCTTTGAAGGTACACCGCAAGAGATGCTGTCTGCTGATACATTGACGGCAAAATGGTTGAAGGATGGTGTCTGACTCACTACCACCCGACTTAAAGACTAGAGGTGAGCGACTTGGAAATGCTTCATATAACTACACAGGATCCAGCAGTTCAATCTATTTGCGCAAAAGATCCAAAACTTAAGCAGTTAATTTCACTGATTGGCGATATTGACATACCTTTACGAACAGATTATTTATCGTCTATTGTTCGATCCATGATTGGTCAACAGATTTCAGTAAATGCAGCTAGCGCGATCTATGCTCGTTTACTCGATTTGCTTGGAGGGCATATAACGGTTGACGGGTTGATCATGACGTCAAAGGAAGAGTTGAGAGAAGTAGGCTTGACTATGAGAAAGGCCGAATATGTCAAGGACCTTGCGGATAAAATAGTGAATCGTGATCTCGATCTTAACCATATCGCGGCGTATGATGATGACGCGATTCTCCAACAATTAATTCATGTCAAAGGCATCGGTAAATGGACAGCAGAAATGTTTTTGATTTTATCACTCGGCCGGCCAGACGTGCTAGCTGTAGACGACGTAGGAATCCAGCGAGCTGCACAGTGGCTATATGGAGTGGAAAAGTCGGAACGGCGTCAGCTACTCATTGAGAAATCACCACTTTGGGCACCTGAACGTTCCATTGCGTCCCATTATTTATGGGAAGCCATTCATGTAGGCTTTGTTCAAGATTTTAAATCGCTAGAGGAATTAATCGAAATGAGAAATAAACGTAAGTAAACCGAAAAAGAACCGCCACATCCTTACTGTGGCGGTTCTTCTATTTTAAGTGAACATTTTTTACTCTTCAGGCTGAACCAGTTTGTCACCAAAAACTTCTCTTTCAAGGTTCGCGATGCGCTGAATGATATCAATATTCGTCGTTTGAGGAGCCGGTGTTTGAGAACGTCTTTGGGAAGAATTGACTTCCGACTTCAATCTCGTATTTTCTTCTTGTAGTCGTGCAATTTCTTTTTTGAATGTTTCATAGTCTTGAATGACATCATCCAAAAACCAGTCCACTTCTTCTTGCTTATAGCCTCGAATGGCTTGCTTAAATTCTTTTTCTAAAATTGTTTTCGTATCTAGCTTTAATTCCATGACACAACGTCCTTCCGTCTGTGATTCCATAAGGTCATTATAGCATATGTTGTCATTCTTTGTCTTACTGAAAAAGACTATTGTTCTTCTTGTGGCGCTTCTTGCGCTTGCCCAGGAAATAGTTTTCTACTCACTCGCATTTCTCGCTTTGCTAAAGACTTCTTCATCCGATTACTGAAACGTGATGTAAATTCATCGGATTGCTGCACTAGTTGATCTGCACATAGTATGTGCTCATATGCGAGCGAGTAATCCTTTACTTGGTGTTCATATAATTTTGCTAGTTCCTCGTAAGCTAGCACCTGTTCTCTGCCAGTACCGTGCGTTGCGACGATCTCAAATGATTGAATGGCTCGATCGATTTCTTTATGGCGCTTTAGTAAAAAACCTAAATGAAAATGCGTCATAGGATAACTCGTCCCGTACTCTTCCGCAATTCGTTGAAGTTCCGTATAACTATGATCTTTCAAACCAAGATCTTGGAACCATTTGGCGATATTCGTTGCGATTTGAGCATTTTGCTGACTAGCTTCTTCCATGACAATATCAGTGGATAAACTAAACAGAGTCACAAGCGATAGGATATCCCATTCATTATGCCACATGACTTTCATTAAAATTTCTGCACGGCCATTTTTTACCGCATCTTGATAAATAATAGGTGCCATATGGCCAGGTATATCGTCTTTCCGGTGAAAGCCTAGCTGCGTTTTCTCTACTTCAGTCAACTTGAATGATTCCATCTGTCCTTTCCAAATTCGGCGCGACCCATGTAACAAATCGATTTGGTGCGGGACAGGCAGTGGAGGCAACAGTTTCCGATGCAAAGACCAACGTGTTTGGAGTTGAGGGAAATCAAAGCTTTTCCCGTTATATGTGACGAGTGTAAGTCCTTCATTCCATAATTCTGACGCATAAAGAAATGCCACTTCATGATCTGGATTCGGCAACACGTACTGCGTCATGATGAATTCATCGGACTTTAATTCCAATAGTCCGATGAGAAAAATAACAGCTCCAGCGCCTTTCAAACCTGTTGTCTCCGTATCAAAAAATAGAAGCTTACCAGCGTTTGGGGCTAATGGATGCATATAATCAGCTTCGGACCATTTCATTAGCTTTTTCTTTACATCTCCCAAACGAAAATCACCGTGCATTGTATCGAGCGGATAATGAATAACACGCTTATAGACAACACCAAATTCATTTTCAATTTTCTCCATGCCTGTTGTCAACCAGCGTTTTTCATAGCTTGGTGCTGGCGGCGTATTGAAAGTCTCTTCCACTTCTTTCACAACTGTCGTCTTTTTCAACAGCGACTTCATCGCCATCAGTTTCTGCTCATATGACATGACGATTCAACTCATCTATCTGTTCCCCTATTTGTTGGCTATCCACTATATGTTGAACCTCTTGTCTATAGAACCAATTAACATTCACGTTCGGTACATCCTGGTCTATCATAATTTCACCTCGAAAATGATCGTAATGCTCTAAATTATACATGATATAACTCGTTTTATATGAAATTTGATTTTCTTACGTTTCGTTACTTCATACCTCAAACAACTTAAAAAGCGATGTATCCTACGAAACAGGACAAATCGCTTGAGTTCTTTCTATATGAATTCGATTAAACTATAACCGCTTTTTTCACTATTACAGGAACAACTGCTAGTACATGATCAATTAGGAAAGTTCGTTTAGAATTACGCAAAAAACAGTACGCTGTAAATGTTTTGCCATGTATATTCAGTACACGGATTTTTCGTTTGCTAATGGAACCATCTTTCGCTTCATACATCACATCGAGAATATCGCCATATCGTAATGCCTTTTCTAATGAACACCGCACACTCGTTCCCTCCCTTTGTTTGTTTAAGTATAAAGAATGTACGTTCTGTTGTAAAGGATTTTACATAAGTAATTCTCACGTTTTTCACCATTCTTTCAGGGGTACAGTAGAGGAAAAAGGATGTGAGTTTATGTCATTCGATTATGATGTAGATTACAGTACGTTAGACTTACGCAAGCAACCCGAATTATATAGAGTAGGAAGAGGCGAACAAGGGGTGTTGTTGGTTGAGCCTTACAAAAGTGAAATTTTACCTCATTGGCGTTTTAAAACACCTGAAATTGCAAAAGAGTCTGCTGATAAAATTTATGAACTCTTTGAAGAATATCGAAAGCATAATGATTTCGTCGGAATGGACATGGCACGTAAATTCATTCAAATGGGGTATACGCGCGCACGTCGTTATGCAAATCATAAAAGTGGAAACAAGTATAATGAAGACGAAATGGTAAAAGAGCGCGATATGGATCCGATCAAAGCGGAGTCTGCAAAAATTTTCAAGGAACGATGGGACGCAATTCGTGAAGATGAGGATTATATTAAGAGAAAAAAGGCGCATCAGAAAGCATATGGATAATGATCCGTAAGAAAGAGGCTGGGACATAACTATTTCACCCCGTTTCCCTGCACTCCGAAAGGCACGCTTTCCGAGGGGCGTGGCTTGAGCCGCTTCCTTCGCTTTGCTCCGTCCAGGGTCTCAAGACGCACGCTGATCCCTCAGGAGTCGGCCTTTCTCCGTTCCGGT